>JADHVR010000142.1 GCA_016783885.1 Bacteroidales bacterium | reverse complement strand
CCTCATCCTACCTGACTATTGTTACGGGTAATGCCAACTTCGGCAATCTAAGCCAGGGAGAAACAGGGAACGGTACTTTTACAGTAACTGCTGATATCAACACACCTGCTGGTGAGCCTGCCGAAATAGACCTTGATGTTACCTCCAACAGCGGAACCTATACCAACAGTTACCAGATGAACTTTGTGATAGGTCAGATACCTGTAGTTATTATTGACTTAGACGAAAACCATAATTCAGGTACTGCAATGCAGGCAGCCATACAGGCAAATGAAATAGCGGTAGAATATACAACAAGCTTCCCTGCGGATTTGAGCATATATACCTCGGCATTTGTTTGTTTGGGTATTTACAGCGACAACCATGTGTTAAGTTCATCCGAAGGGCAGGCTCTCGCTGATTTCCTTAACAACGGCGGCAATGTGTATATGGAAGGCGGCGATACATGGTATTGGGATGCGACCACTGCCGTACATTCCATGTTCAACATTAATCCTGAAGAGGACGGGACCTCAGATTTGGGAACCATTAACGGAATGTCAGCCACCTTCACCGAAGGCATGAGCTTCAATTATTCAGGCGATAACAACTATATAGACCATATCAGCGCCATATCACCGGCATTCGACATTTTCGAAAACCAATCACCAAACTACGGAACAGGAGTAGCTTATGATGAAGGAACATACAGAACAATCGGATGTTCCCATGAATTTGGCGGGCTGGACGACGGAGTTTCTCCGTCAACAAAAGAAGAGCTGATGGCGGAATACCTGGATTTCATTGGAATATCTACAACATTACAGGCATTGTTCGGTTCAAACACTACGGCTATATGTGAAGGTGAAACGGTTGAATTTTATGATCAGTCTTCCGGAGATGTTATTTCATGGGAATGGTTATTTGAAGGCGGCGCACCAGGAACGTCAACATTTCAGAATCCGACAGTAATGTATTTTAATGCCGGTTCATTTTACGTTACTTTGATCGTATCTGACGGTGTTAATTCCGATACTTTATCTGTGGAGGATTATATAACCGTTAATTCAGTGCCTGAAATACCCGGGACGCCTCTGGGCGATACGGCTGTTTGTACAAATTATGGAATAATATCTGAATATATAACCACCGGATCACCCAATGCCGATTCTTATGTTTGGGACATTCAACCTGCCGAAGCCGGTACTGTTGAAGGTTCGGGAACCACCGGAACGGTTTCATGGACTGACAATTGGGAAGGAACAGCTACAATCAGGGTAAAAGCAATTAATGATTGTGGTGAAAGTGAATTTTCCGAAGGATTTGAAGTTCTTTGCGAAATTTGTACAGGAATAAAGGAAAACAATACCCTTAATTTTGAAATTTATCCGAATCCTAATAATGGGTTATTTACTATTAACTTTGCCGCAAATAAACTTGAAAAAGCTGATATAAAGGTTCTCAACAATCTTGGTAAAGTAGTTTATGAAACTTATGATGTTCAAATAAATAATAATACCATTAGTATTAACATCAAGGCATTAGATAGCGGCATTTATTTTATTATACTAACCAACCGTGATAATGTTGTTAAAGAAAAAATTATCATCAAATAAGGAAATGAAGATAAAACAAGAGCTAATGATGTATTTGTGAAAAATAATTTACTCTAATGCTCCATAGCGTAAGGTTTAAATCTTACGCTATGGAGCATTAGAGATACGTCATTATTAATAGAATATTAAATTTTTTACTAATTAAAAAACTAATTAAACATGAAACATTTGAATTTGTTACTTTTAGGCTTACTGTTTTCTTTCGGGATTATAGCCGAAGAAATCAATTATACAGATAGTTGGGGAAAAGCCGGCTTTACTGTTGAATCTCAAAACGTCTCGAAAGTCCGGATAAACTTTTCAATAAATTCATTCGGTATCATTAACAGTTTAATTAATGGCGAGGCAATGCAGGAACTTTTTTTACCCAATGTATTTCTTCCTAATGAAGAGGGCGCACCGAACCTGCCGGGAACAGGAAGGTATATTGCAATCCCTCAAGGAGCCGTTGCCAGCCTGACAATACTCGATTATCGCACTGAGATAATTGAAAATATTAACATTGCACCTGCTCCGAGAATTCCATGGGAAACAGAGGATGGACCTCTGGAATACACGAAAGATGAAACAATTTATAATACCGATTCTTTTTATCCTGAAAATCCGGTAATCCTTTCCGAACAAACTCAAATAAGGGGCATTGATGCCGTTGTATTAGGAATAACACCTTTTCAGTACAATCCGGTTACGAAACAACTGATCATTTACAGGGATATACAGGTGGAAATATCTTTCGGGGGTGGTAATAACCATTTCGGGGAAGACAGGCTAAGAAGCCGCTGGTGGGACCCTTTGATCAGTGATATGTTTTTGAATGAGGCATCTGTTCCTGAAATGAATTATAACAAATCTTTCCGGGGATCAAAGGATACCGGTTGCGAATATCTGATCATCTCTCCCAATAATCCTGAATTTCAGCAATGGGCTGATTCCATTAAACAATTCAGAACTTTACAGGGTATAAAAACAGATGTTGTAACTCTCGATGAAATTGGTGGTAACTTATCTTATATGATAGAAAATTACATTAATACAGCCTACACCACATGGGATATTCCACCGGTTGCCATTCTGATTTTAGGAGATTACGGAACCAGTGCAGCCAATAATGTGATTGTACCTTCATGGACCGGTTATTGCGTTTCGGATAATATCTATGCTGATGTTACCGGAAACAACATGCCTGATATCGTTATTGCGCGAATAACAGCAAATGATGAAACCGAGCTTGAAACTATGGTTACAAAGTTCCTGGATTATGAACGTACTCCTCCCGCCAATCCTGATTTTTACAATCATCCGGTAACTGCATTAGGCTGGCAAACCGAACGCTGGTTCCAGATATGCTCGGAAAGTGTCGGAGGATTCTGGAAAAATGTGCTCGGTAAAGAGCCGGTGCGTATTAATGCAATATATGACGGGGATCCTAATGTCGATCCCTGGTCAACTGCTGCTAATACTAATACGGTATTAAATGTTTTTGGACCTAACGGACTGGGTTATATCCCTACTTCTCCTGCCGAACTCGGTGGCTGGTCAGGCGGCAATGCAGATAAAATTAACGATGCGATTAACAGCGGAGCCTTTATGATGCTGCATCGCGATCATGGAGGTGAACAAGGCTGGGGCGAGCCGGATTATTCAAGCAGTGATATTACCGGTTTGTCAAATACTGATCTTGCTTTTGTTTTTTCCATTAATTGCTTAACCGGTAAATATAATCTTACAAATAATTCCTGCTTTACAGAAAAATTTCACCGTTATACAAATGGCGGACAAAACTCCGGAGCGATTGGATTAATAGCAGCTTCCGAAGTTTCATACTCTTTTGTAAATGATACTTATGTGTGGGGAATATATGACAATATGTGGCCTGAATTCTTACCGCAATTCGGAACCACACCTGATTCCAGGGGAGTATTGCCTGCTTTTGGGAATGCCGGTGGTAAATACTTTCTCCAGCAATCTTCATGGCCCTATAACACAGGTAATAAAACAGTTACTTATCACTTGTTTCATCATCATGGAGATGCTTTTTTGACGGTTTATACCGAACTGCCCCAGGATTTAACAGTCATTCATGATAGTAACCTTTTAGAAGGTTTGGAAACATTCACTGTTTTAGCCGATACCGCATCGTTGATAGCATTGACTGTGGATGGTGAAATTATAGGAACGGCTGTTGGAACCGGCGAACCGGTTCAGGTAATAATTCAAGGGCAGTCATCAGGTTCGCAAATGATTGTTACTGTTACAAAACAGAATTATTACAGGTACCAGGCAACTGTGGATGTAATTCCATCCAATGTACCTTATGTAATTGAAGAATCTTTTGAAATAGATGATAATGCCGGGAATAATAATGGTTTAATGGAATACGGCGAGTCAATATTACTTACCGTAACTATGCAAAACATAGGCTCGGTTCAGGCAAATAATGTATCTGTTACATTAAGCACACAGAACACTGACATAACAATTACCGATGGAACTGAAAATTACGGAGACTTTTTACCCGGAAGCTCTGTTACAATTCAGGATGCTTTTGCATTTGATGTTAGCTATTTAATACCTGATGATGTTAATGTTATTTTCGATGTTATTGCATCCGACGGAAATGATACATGGACAAGTCAACTGCTTATAAAATCACATGCCCCTGTATTGGAATTTACGGATTTTGTATTATCCGATCCGAACGGCAATAACAATGGAAGATTTGACCCTGGTGAAACGGTAGATATTACCGTTACGATAGCCAACTCAGGATCGTCGGAGGCTTTTAATGTAATAGGTGAGATTGTTTGTGCCGATCCTTATATTACTATTAATTCAGCACCACAGTCTTATGGCAACATGGCGGCAAATACAACATCAGAGCAAACATTCAGCGTTACATCCGATGCTGCAACACCGGAAGGAACTCTGATAAATTTTGACTTTAATATTTCAGGCGATGGAGGTATAAGTGGCTTTGGTTCCTTTAATACGGTTGTTGGTAAATATACTGCTTTAGTGCTCGATCTTGATCCCAAGAATTATTCCGGACCGGGAATTTACGAAACTTTTGAGAATATGGACATATATGCTATATATACTACAAACTTCCCCGAAGACCTTGGAATATACAAAAATATTTTCGTTTGTCTCGGATTACATTTTACCAATTATGAATTATCACAGGATGAAGGGCAGGCACTTAAAGATTTTCTGCTGGATGGCGGTAACCTTTACCTCGAAGGCAGAGTTACATGGAAAAGTGATCCGCAAACCCCCGTTCACCCTATGTTCAATATTAATGTTGTTGATGAGATGATGTTCGTTTACGAAGAAATATTAGGTGTTTCGGGTACAATCACTAATTCTATGTTATTTGGTTATGATGGTCATAATCCTGTAAATAACTATTCAATCGTACCGGAGGCTCCGGCTATGAGCATTTTTACAACACAGGATCCTTTTTACGGTTGCGGAGTTATATATAACGCAATTACATACAAAACTATCGGTACTACATTTGAATTCGGTAAGCTGGTGGATAGCATATCTCCGTCAACAAAAGTCGAATTGATGCAACTGTTCCTTGACTATTTTGATGGAATAATAACTGATGTGGATGAAAACGATCCGGGCTATATTAAAGAAACAGGAATTTCAGGAAATTATCCGAATCCTTTTACCAATGAAACTACCTTTAGTATTACATTAAAGGGAAAATCCGAAGTTACACTTCAAATTTATACCCTGCAGGGGAAATTGGTAAAGACACTTATTAAAAATGAAAACCTCGAAAAGGGCAGGCAGAATTTTATTTGGGACGGAAGAAATGATGAAGGAAATAAATTACCTGTTGGTATTTATTTCAGCATTTTACAAACCGGAGACGTTTATGATACCCAAAAAGTAATATTAATTGAATAACACTATTTAATTAAAATTTTATTATGAAATCTTTTAAAAAATTATCAGGAATTGCGATATTGCTTTTCGCATGTATAATTTTCATTGCAGGCAATATTTATGCAGATGAAATTAAATACACTGATAGCTGGGGAAAGCAAGGTTATTCGCTGACAAATCAGAAATCTTCGGAAGTTGAAATCACTTACTCCATTAACTCTTTTACGTTAACAAGCAGCCTGATCAACGGTGAAACGATGGATGTGATTGAATTACCAGGGCATTTCCTTCCAAATGATGAAGGAGCGCCAAACCTGCCGGGAATGGGTCGTTTCATAGCAATACCACAGGGAGCTATTGCAAGTATTCAGGTAACTTCTTCCAGAACAGAAACATTTTCAGGTATTGATATGTCGCCTGCACCAAGAATTCCATGGGAAACAGAAGACGGACCGCTGGAATATAAAAAAGACCAGAATATCTATTCAAAAAATGAATTTTACCCGTCAGAGCCTGTTAAACTTTCAGAAGTTACAAATATCAGGGGGGTTAATGTTGTTGTTGTAGGGATCACCCCTTTCCAATACAACCCGATTACAAAAGAATTAATTGTTTACAGGGATTTAAAAGTAAAAGTAAATTTTACGGAAGGAAACGGACACTTTGGGGAAAACAGGCTGAGGAACCGCTGGTGGGACCCGCTTATGGCAGATATG
>JADHVR010000064.1 GCA_016783885.1 Bacteroidales bacterium | reverse complement strand
TTGGGTTATCAAAAATCCCGAATTTAATCCCTAAAAACAAGTTAATCAAATACTTACAGTAGAGTGTAGAGCACCGGCAAATTTTTATGTGCCTCGTAACCTGCTGATTAGCCTAAAATCGTGTCAAACTCAAGAAAAGGTACGAATAATAAGCTTCATCGCTGATGTATTTAAAATCCCCGCTTTTAATATCTTCATTGATTTTCAGAATGGCATCATTGAAAATACATGCTGCATCGCCTTCATCGTCTATACGTGTCTTTGACAATATTTGCCTGACAGCCTTATCACTACATAAATGGTAAAGAACGTTAAAGCCCTGCTCTGCATTGCCATTGGCAATATTATTAACAGCTTCTTGTATTTGTGTATTGCCTTCCATTTAATTAATTACAAAAAAGGGGAAACGTGAACGTAAAAGTAAATTTTTTTTTTATTAAAATTAAGATACTTACAAATATACACCGGAACCCTTACTGGTACAATATTATTTATACTGACAACAACCAATCAATTGCTGAAATATGCGTTACAAACGGAGGTAAATTAAATGCCACAGGGTATAAGGTTATTAGTAAAATATTTTCGATACCTAAAAGTTCTGAGGCAATCAGTAAAGGACTTATTTCCCTTGCCAGTTGCCGTTCATCAGTTATTCTAACACTAACTTGTATCAATTGTTCAGGAACTAACTGCCGGCATGATACAAAATCTACTTCTTTTCCCTGTTCATTTCTCCAGTAAAAAACATTGAACTCTCTTCTTTTAAGCTCATTAAAAACAACGGTTTCTAAAAGGCGACCTGTTTCATCTGAAAACAAATGCCCCGCATATTTCGAAAAACTTGTGTCCACAGGATAAATCTTTTTTTGATTTGCATACTGTTTTCTTAATGAATAATCAAATTTTAGAACAGTGGAAAAAAGGTAAGCTTTTTCCATGTATGAAATGTAATTTTTAACCGTATCTTCATGCCTGATGTTTACCAAAGTCGATAATCTTCTGTATGAAAACAGCTTGCCTGGGTTTACAGCGAGATAGCGGGCAAGGGTTTCCAATGAGAGTGTATTTTTAACACCAAACCTGGGAATAATATCCCTGAAAAGAATGGAATTAAAAGTTGATTTGATCAGTTCGGTGTTTTTTTCTAATGAAGCCTGTGGAAACCCTCCATAATCAATATAATTATTCAACAAAGCTGATAATTTCGCTCTTTGTTCGGTAACCAAGTTGTTTAGGGTATGGTTGCCGGTGGCTTTTAAATATTCGCGAAACGACAGGGGATAAATCAAAAAGGGAATGTGACGGCCTGTGAGTGCTGTTGCATATTCCGAACTCAATAAAGTTGCATTGGAGCCTGAAATAACAAATTTCACCTTGGTATAAAGGCGTGAAACAAATTTTTCCCATCCCTCAACATTTTGTACTTCATCAAGGAACATCAGCGGTTTCTTCGGGGATTTAATACCTATGTAAACCGTATAAATTTCTTCAAGATCCGTTGCTGTTAAACCCATCAATCTTTCATCTTCAAAATTTATGTAACAACCTTCCTCAAATTCCTTAAACAGCATATACATCAGGTATGTTTTCCCGGAGCGCCTGACACCATGAAGGACAACAGGCAATTGATTCGTAAAACTATCTTTTAATAATGGAAAAATTTCCCTCGGAAAGGTGCTGGTGTTTATTATATCATTTTCCCAGGTCGTAAGTATCTCTTTTATTTTTTCAGGAACTACCATAACAATAACTTTTCAAATTAACTAAAGTATTGGGCAAAAATATAAAAAATTGCCCAATTGAATGGGCAATTTCTAAATCTATTTATAAAACTTAACCTGCATAAATCAAATGGTATAAAAAATTTTTCTGAAAAATTCTTTTAAAAAGTGTTTACGATAACGGGGTGAAGATAATTATAGAGTAAAGTTTTAAATTCTCAGGAATTACCCGGAAGCCGAAAAGGGGGAAATAGAGTATGCAACAAATAAAAAACTACATTATGAAAAAAATAGGTTATTTATCACGGATTTTTCTTTCTGCCTTTTGTGTTTTTTCCATATCTCCGATTTTATGTCAAAATGTAACATCCATAACCGGTAGCAATAATCAGGTTTTGATTCAATTTGATACTGACATAAATCCTACAACGGTCAATTCTACATCATTGCAGATACAGGGAAACTTCAGGGGGTTCAGGAATGGAAGTTATGAGACAACAGACGATCAGATTGTGTTTATTCCTGCATATCCTTTTCTTCCTAACGAAAGAGTATCCATTTCGGTGAAATCGAGCATCAGCACATTGGGAGGTGACCCCCATTGTGCCTTATGTTTATTTATATTACGGTAGCCCAACACGACAGGGCGATCCGGTATTTGATACAATCTATACCGGTCATTCATTTAATTCATCAAATGCAACACGTGATGTAAATGCTGCTGATTTGAATGCGGACGGACTACTGGACCTTATCGTTCTATCTTACTCATCAAATCCAGCAAAATATTACGTACTTATTCAAAAACCAGATGGTTCTTTTGGCGATCACACTACTTATAGCACAAATAATTATAGTGGTTCAAAATATTTTTTAGATGATGTTAACAATGACGGGGCTCCGGATTTAATCACACGCTATAATTATCCATCCAGGGTTGGAGTACAAATAAATTATGGTTTAGGAAATTTCCCTAATCCTACCTATTATTCGGTGACCAATTACAACAATAGAATTGCTACTGGTGATGTGGACTCTGATGGGGATATTGATATAGTTGCCACTTCAGGAAATTCAAGCCTGTCGGCAAATAGAATAAGTATCTTGAAGAACAATGGAAATGGAACCTTTGCAAGTCAAATTACAATGACACAGTCTAACATGCCGGGTTCATATATACATCTTAACGATATTGACAAGGATGGTGACTTGGATATGGTATTACAGGGGAATAGTTCTTTCGGAGGGTCACCTAAGATAATAGTCTATAAAAACGATAGTTTTGGAGCATTTACAGAATTTACATCTTATGTTAACGATAGTCGTTATGGGGTAAATCGTGACTTTGACGGGGATAATTTTAATGATTTAATAACTTTTGATAATTATAACAACAATCCTAACTATGCAAAATTCTGGAAGGGATCAGGAGATGGCAATTTTAACTCAGGTATAACGATTGATACTATGTTTTACGGTCCGGTAGGAGATATTGATGGTGATAATGACTTTGATGTTTTTGGATATTGCAGAAAAGAATCAGATAATTATGTTGCAAATCTTTACTTCAATGATGGAAATGCACAGTTCAGCCGGTCTCCAGTTGGTAGAGTTACCGGCTCCAGTTTAATATTGTGCGACATTGATAATGACGGCGATCTCGATCTGCCTTATATCACAGTTGACAATAAAGTCTGCATTGCCCTGAACAAACCTGAAAAACTGTACCTCATTTCACCGAGAGGAACGGACGAATGGATCAAGTGACAGGTATATGATATCACCTGGGAATGTGATGCTTCCATAAACCTAATAAAAATTGAGTTGACCACAGACAATGGAATAACTTGGCAAACCATTGCTTCGGATATACCTGCAAATCTTAAGCAATATTCCTGGCATATAACCTCACCAAAATCTATGCTTTGCAAGATCAGAATAACCGACCAGGACGACCCTGAACTTTATGATATAAACTTCCCCTGTTTTCATATCGTAAATTCAAGCCTGGAGATTGGACTAATTACCTATTACCCATTTAATGGTAATGCTGATGATGAAAGCGGTAACGGATATCATGGAACCATAATAGGTGCAACATTAACTTCCAATAGGTTCGGAGAACAAAGTAAGGCTTATATTTTCGATGGAATTAATGATTATATCAAAGTACCAATCAATTTGCCCGAAACACAATACACTTATTCCTTATGGTTTAAAACAAATAATCCCAATACTGGAATTTCCTCTGTAAGAGATACTGATCTTGGTCCAAGTAATGATAGGAATATTTGGCTTAACAGTGGAGATGTTAATCATAGGCTTTGGAACAATCAAACTATAACAACCTCAGGTACAAATTATGCAGATAATTTATGGCATCATTTGGTTATTGTTGTTCATTGGAAATTTGGTCAAATAATTTATATAGACGGAGAACAAAAAGCTATAGGTAATAAAAACAGGTCAGATTTTGATACTGATGCATATTTCGATATTGGATATGCTGGCTACGCCGGTTTCAATTATTTTGACGGAAGTTTAGACGATATACGAATTTATGGGAGGATTTTACCTACACAAGAAATATTTAAGTTGTTTAAAGAAGGATCATTACTTTCGCTTTGCAGTCCAAATGGGAAAGAAAAATGGCTTAAAGAATCAACACAAAAAATTACCTGGATTTGTGATACAGCAATATCTACAATTAATCTTGATTATTCAACCGATAATGGACAAACCTGGAAAAATATAGCTGATAATGTGTATGCTAATGCAAGCTTTTATAACTGGATATTGCCAAATACTTCTTCATCACAATGTAAGATAAAAATATCCAATACTAATGATCCATCAATTTTTGATATGAGTGATGAATTGTTCTATATAGTGAGCTCAAGTTTAGATGTCGGGCTTGTCGCTTATTATCCTTTTGATGGGAATAGTGATGACTACAGTGGTTATGGAAACAATGCCGATGAGTTGTGGGGTGGAGTATCATTTGTTGAAGGTCAAAATGGTCAAGCAGTTAATTTTGGAGGATATTATAATAAGGGGCATGTAAGGATCCCAAATTCACCCTCTTTGCAATTTGCATCAAAATTTTCATTTAGTGAATGGGTAAAACTAAACTCAATGGGGGGTATGAATCATTATGGAGGTTATACTAATTATGGCAATCATAAAATATTTGCAAAGGAACATGATAATCCTGGTGGATTTAGTGCAGGTATAGGAGCTATCAACAGTAATACAATTGAATTTGGATTTAGCAATTCTATCGCTTACCATGTTTATGATTTATCATTGAAAACTAATCCAGTACAATATAATATCGGAGAATGGTTATATGTTACATATATAGTTTCTACGAATGAGGCATAAATATTCCTTAATGGTCAACAGGATTCTTCAGTTTTATTACAGGATAGTTGTAATTTGTCTATTGCTAATACTAAACGATTATTTTTTGGCAAGTTTTCTGATTCATGGTATCCTATGAATGGAGCTATTGATGAGGCAAGAGTATATAATCGCCCTCTTGATGATACAGAAGTATTAAAACTGTATAAAAACAGTCTTATTAAGGTTGTAACACCAAATGGAGGGGAAAATTGGCTGGCCGGGACCCAACACGATATTCCCTGGCAAGTTAACAGTACTATTGATTCCATAAGAATTGAATATTCAAATGATAATGGAGATAACTGGTTTTTAGTGGTTGATAGCATCCCAGCAATAGGATATTCTTTTGCATGGATATTACCAAATGACATTTCGGAAAATTGTAAAGTCAGGATTTCTTTCATAGCAGACCCTGAAGTATCAGATGAAAGTGATTTTTGTTTTAAGATATCATCAGCGTTTAATCTGAAAGTTTTTCTCGAGGGTCCTTTTTTCGGCACCCAAATGACCCCATTCTTAAATATTTTCGGTTATTTGCCTTTATCACAGCCTTACAATAAACCACCCTGGAATTACAATGGGACAGAAAGTGTAACATCCATTCCCAATTCTGATGTTATTGATTGGGCCCTCGTTGAACTTAGGGAAACTACTGGAGATGCATCAACAGCAACTTCCGACTCGGTTGTTGCACGGCAGGCAGCATTTCTTTTAAAAGATGGTACCATTTTAGCAGGGATGGTGTTAGTCCTTTGTGGTTTTCTCTGGATGTAACGGATAGTTTGTACGTGGTTATTTGGCACAGGAATCATCTAACTGTTATGTCAGCCACCCCTCTTATTGCTTCCGGTGCAACTTATAGCTACGATTTTACAACCGGTGCAGAGCAAGCTTATGGAGGTATATTCTCCCAAAAAGAAATTGCTCCGGGTGTCTGGGGAATGAAAGCCGGAAATGGTATAGTTGATAGCCAGATAAACAATTCGGATAAAAATGAATCCTGGTATGTGGATGAGGGAAGTACAGGTTACTTTGATGGTGATTTTAACATGGATTCGCAGGTGAATGCAAACGATAAAAATACAAGCTGGGCACCAAACAGCGGAGAAGGCTCGAAAATTCCAGAATAATGAAATAGTGCCCTACTTTTAAAATGAAAGGAGGTTATTATTTAATCACTTAAAATAAGCCAATTCAGAGGATCACCTTACAAACATCTTCCAAAATAAATCCAAACTGAAAATCCCGGTCAATAGCCGGAATTTTTACTTGATATAACCAAATGAATTACTTAAAATTTAAGATTTATAAATTTTCGAAAATAGAATAACAAACTAACAAGTATTATAACAATAACCGAAACACCAAGTATTATATAAATACGAATGTTTGGTTTAATAATAGCCGAACTATCCCCTAACATCACATACCCTGCCCAGTAATGCGGATGAGCCAGCCTGGCAGGTGCATTTGCAAGGTAATTCAGCCGTGCTTTCCGCAAGGCTTCATCAAGCTGGTCGCCATTTTTGATGTTTTTCATAAAAGTCGGCATCAGCTCCTTTGCCACAACATCGTTTACCCGCCACTGGTTTACAACAAGGCTGGGAACACCGGCACAGATAAATGCCCGCGCCATGCTCATCAGTCCTTCCCCCTGCTTTAAAGCGCCCATCCCGGTATTGCATGCACTCAAAACAGCCAGCCTGGCATGAATATCTGAATTATAAAGTTCATAGGCATACATCAATCCGTTGTCGTTTTTCACGGTATCGGCTGTAAAAGCAAGGGTTGAAAACATAGGTTCACTATTATCCATTAAGGCATGCATGGCAAGAAATATTATTCCGGCATCCCTGGCATTTTTAACAAAGTAATACTTCGATGCATCAAATCCCGTAAAACTTTTTCCTCCGAAAATATTCACCACCTGGTTTACTTCCTCCAGTGCACCGGGGATAGGCACGAGAAAATCGCGGTAGGGTTCCAGTGCAATTAGTTGGTCGGTTGCCAGATTTTGGATGTGGCCGTAAGTAGGAGCAAATGCTACCATATTTTTTTTGTTTCCTTCATTCTTCAGATAATTACCAAAAAGCAGATTGGCTGAATAGGAATATGATATATTATTACTCTTCAATAAATAAGGGAGCCTCGCGTAATCAGGCTCTGTGTTTGAAACCTTTTCTGTCAGCAAAACCTCATAAGGAATAAGCAGTAATACATTATCAGGTATAATTATCAATTGTTTATCTTTTATTTCTTCTTCAAAAGGATTGAGAAGCCTTTCATACAGACCATAAGAAATTTCGGTGAAAGCAATAAAATTTGAAAAATCCCCGCTATTTGGATTTTCTTTTTCCAATAGGGAGCGCAATGCCAGAACATCTTCTATTAAAGTGCTGTCGGGAGTATCTGCATGTAATTTAATTTTATCTTTCGAGACAAAAAAAGTAAATAATGTAATTATGTGGGGATTACAGGCATAAAGATCGGAAACATGTAAAAAGTATTCGATTACAGCTTCATCTTTTCTTAGTTTTAATTAGATGTCTTTTAAATTAACAGTACTGATGTTATGTTTATGATCGTAATAAAGTGGCCAGTTGTTTTCAATTTTTTTGATAAATTGCTCCCTTTCTTTTTTCTTTTGAAATAATTCCTCTTCATATTTTTTTAAGGAATGGATATCTGAAGTAATAGAAATGTTTCTCTCCAAGTTCGCAATTTCTTTATTCAATTGTTTTTCTTCGCCGGTTATTTCCGCCGGTATTCCACTTATTTCTTTAAGATGTTCATCCTTTAAAAGCATAGTAAGCAAATACCCCTTATTCATCTCCGAACGTTCAAATGCTTTTTCAAGACATATTACATCCCCGGTACTTTTGTAAAGTTCATTATAAAGGTTTATCAGTCTCCAATCGTAACTAACCTTGTTTCGCACATTGTATTCTTTTGTTTCCGGATTAGCTGAATATGCAATGTTTTTTTCATTAACTGCTGCACCCAATTCATAATTATCCTTTGCTAATTTGAGGTAATTTATATTATTAAAATCCAAATACTTTGAAAAGAATATATCACCTTTAGAAATTAAAGTTGTGTGTAAATAACTATTTATCATCATTTGACCGATAGCCGGATTTTTTGTGTAATCCATATTATCAAATCCGACAGAACCGTTGATTATTGCTTTCTGAAAATAATACAGCGCACTATCATTTACTTTTTTATGTAAAAAGTAACATGCCAATCCGGTGTAAGTGATAAAAAGGTCAGGATGATATTTAAGCAGCTTTTGCCTAATATAAAGTGATTTTTTATGATAGAACCATGCGCTGTCAATATAAATTTCATTCCCACTATATCCAAGGCTTTCAGAACAGGCTGCAAAACTATTATAGGTTTGCGCTAATTTCAATAAATTTTTTCTGCTTTTATGTAGCTTACTTCTAATGAAGAGTGCTTTGCGATGGTAGAAAAAAGCACTATCATAATCCGGTTTAAAAAGGTAGTACCATCCTAAGCTATTATAAATTTTATCCAGAAACTTATTGTCATTTTCATTACTCAATCGAATAGCCACGCGATAACTTGACCAGGCAGCCCCGAATTTTTTAAGATATCTGTTGGAATTTCCAAGATACAGATGTGCCAATATTACTGTTTTGTCGGCAGAATCACTGGTCTTATCATATATTCTTATTGCCTTTTTAAAATACCCGGTTGCTTCGGCATATTGCCAGTTCAAATAAAGTGCAAATGCTTTGTTATAGTATGCCCGGGCAGTATATTTATGATGTTCACTAAAAAAATTTTGTGCATAGGTAATAGATGTCTCAGCTATGATAAGTGCACTGTCAACCCACTCGACTTCATTCAGGAATTCACAAAGGGTCAAATAGTATTTTACCAATTCATCAGGTGTTCCTTCTTCATATATTTTTCGCCCTAATTTTTTGAAATAAAAATTAGTACTGTCGTAATTGGCCTCCTTTGTAAGCAATTCTGCTTTTTCAATAAGCACATTTAACTCATTATTCCCCTCATATATGTTTTGTGCGGAAAGTATGTTTCCCTTTGTTATCAATAAAGTATTGATAAAAAGTATAAATATATTTATAATTGCTATTTTTAAAAGCTTAATTTTTGTAAGTGAACAACAGGCGGCAATTTCATATTTAATATACATTTGTACAATATTCTTCCGTCGGGAAGGTTTAATATATTATTGAAAATTATTATACAAATTTAAGCATGAATAGATTTTTTTCCTTCGTATTATTAATCAGTTTTCCTTTTGCCCTTTTTACTCAGGAAACAGCGCAATGGCGTGGTAAAAACCGGGACGGAAAATACCAGGAAAACGGCCTTTTAAAATCCTGGCCGGAAAACGGTCCAACAATGTTATGGCACTTTGATGAACTCGGCGACGGACATGCTTCCGTGGCGGTAACTTCCGAAATAATTTATACAACCGGTGCGCTGGATGACAAAGGTTATGTGTTTGCGTTCAGCCATGAGGGCAATTTGATCTGGAAATCAGAGATCGGAAAAGCGTGGATGGAAAGCTGGAATGGAGTACGAACCACACCACTTGTTATCGGAGAGAAACTATACATCATGAGCGCCTATGGGAAACTGGTATGCATGAATTCCAAAAGCGGGGAAATCATCTGGACCGTTGACCTTTTCAAAGAGTACAATGGAAGGAATATACGTTGGGGCGTAACTGAAAACCTGCTTGTGGATGGTGACACGTTATTTGTTATCACTGGAGGTGTACAATACAATGTTATCGCTCTGGACCGGAATACCGGTAACCTGATCTGGGTGTGCGCCGGCAACGGAGAAAAAAGTGCGTACAACTCTCCGGCTCTGATCGAACACAACAACCGGAAGCTGGTAGTTACCATGACCGAAAACTCGGTGCTTTGTATTGATGCATCGAACGGAAAACTCTTGTGGAGGCATGAACACACAAATGAGTGGTCTGTCCACCCGAATACACCCCTATACCACAATGGCTTTATCTATTACGTGAGCGGTTATGGCAGTGGAGGAGGATTGCTGAAACTCTCAGATGATGGAAACAGCGTGTCGAAAGTGTGGACAAACAGAAGTCTTGACAACCAGATGGGTGGAGTTATTTATTTGGATGGCAGGCTATATGGTGCAGGACATAAAAGCCGGAAGTTGATCTGTCTGGATTTTGAAACAGGAGAGGAGTTATTCTTTACTAAAACCATTCAGAGAGGTAATACCATTTATGCTGATGGCCTGTTATATTGTTATGACGAAAGGGGAAATGTAGGACTGGTCAAACCGGAAGAGAACAGTTTTAATGTGATTAGTGAATTTAAAGTACCTTACGGTGCCAACCAGCATTGGGCTCACCTGGTGATCCATAACAAACGATTGTATGTACGGCACGGAACTTCTTTGATGGTGTATGACATCACAGAATAATTCAATGTATTGTTATCTTAAAATGCCTATGCTTAATGCAATATGTAATGATTCTACCTGATTTATTGGTCAGCTTTGTTTTGTAAAACTCGTAATCAACGATATGCAAATATGAAACAGTTTCTTATCCTTTACCTTGCTTTAATATTTGCCTTCCAATTTGTAATCAGTCAGGAAATTGCTGAATGGCGAGGCCCTGGCAGGACAGGTGTTTATAACGAGACCGGATTGCTAAAAAAATGGCCGACAGATGGCCCGGAACTCCTCTGGTCGGTCGATAGTCTGCCCATCGGTTATTCATCCGTATCAATAGCCAATAACCTGATTTATTTTACCGGGATTGAAGATACACTGGATGTAGTTATTGCTGTGGATGTTGACGGGATTATACAGTGGCAAACACCTTATGGAAGGGCATGGAATAATTCTTTTAACCACAGCCGCTGCACTCCAACTGTAGAAAGTAACCGCGTCTATGTTTCGAGCGGGCTTGGAGATGTCGCCTGTCTGAATGCAATCAATGGGGTGTTGATCTGGACAGTAAACGCCAGTGAAAAATTTGAAGGAACCTATGGAAGGTGGGGGATTGCAGAATCACTCCTGCTTGTAGATGATAAAGTGATCTATACTCCGGGTGGCGAGTTTACTACTATGGTTGCATTTAATAAGGAGAACGGAGAGTTGATATGGAAATCAGAAAGCCTGAATGACAGGCCTTCCTATACATCCCCGATGATCACCGAATGGGGTGGTAAAAGGATGATCATAACTGCGACACAATCCTACCTCTTTGGTGTTGAACCCAACAGTGGTACAATTTTATGGAAATTCAATATAGGTGTATTTGCCAGAGGTGAATGGCGGGCAAACAATCAGACCAATACACCTTTGTTTCATGAAGGAAAGATATTCCATACAAGCGGGTATGATCACCGATGTGTTATGGTTGAACTTTCGGAAAAAGGAGATGCCGCTTATTTTGTCTGGGTCAGTGATATGTTGGATGTCCACCATGGAGGTGTTGTAAGGCTGGGAAACTATATTTACGGAGCCAACTGGGAAAACAATCGTATGGGTAGTTGGGTCTGCCTCGACTGGAATAACGGAGAAGTAAAATACGAAACGGAATGGGAGAATAAAGGATCAATCATTTCTGCCGATAGCATGCTGTATTGTTATGAAGAGAAAAACGGCCATATTGCACTGGTTAAAGCCACTCCGGAAAAATTCGAGGTGACCTGTTCTTTTAAAGTCCCGCTTGGTGAAGGACCGCACTGGTCGCATTTGGTTATTCACGAAGGAATAATCTATGTGAGGCATGGAGGTGCCTTAATGGCCTATTCAATCGCCGATAACAATTAATAATTTATAATAACAAAAACCACAATGAAAACTTTAAAATCAATTTTAGCCATTTTATTTATTAGTCTTTTTTTAGTTCAATGTAGTTATTTTCAAAACACAGAAACAGAAATTTCTGAAGAAATAAGTCCGGATGAAATATGTCAATGGAGAGGACCCAATCGCAATGGTATTTATCCTGAAACCAACCTTTTAACTCAATGGCCCGAAAAAGGGCCGGAAGTGATTTGGGAGTTTAATGAATTGGGAATGGGTTATTCATCGGCAGCCGTTACAAAAAATGGAGTTTTTACTGCGGGTACCATCGACAGCATCAGCTATATTTACCGGTTTGATCACGAAGGAAACCTTGTATGGAAAACTCAACTTGGCCCGGAATGGACAAAAACATTTCCAGGAATGCGATCAACGCCATTGATCTATGGCGATAAAGGTTATATCATTAACGGACTGGGAAAGCTGTTTTGTTTTGAAACCAAAACCGGAAACATTTCCTGGCAAAAAGATATACTTAAAGAATGTAATGCTTCCAATATTCAGCATGGAATTAATGAGAACCTCCTGATCGATGGAGATAAAATTTATTGTACACCGGGTGGGCCCGATACCAACATCGTTGCACTTAACCGTAAAACAGGTGATTTGAGATGGGCCAGTAAAGGCTCAGGTGAAAAAAGTGCCTATTGCTCACCCTTACTTATTGAAGTTGGAGGAACAAAATTCCTGATCACTATGACCTTCAAATCGCTGGTTTCAGTTAATGCCAAAAACGGCGAAGTGGCCTGGACAAAAACCCTTGAAGGGGATGAATACGGCATCCATGCGCAAACACCTTATTACCGCGATGGTTACCTTTTTGTTCAGGATGGATATGAAATTGGCTGTTTTATGTTGAAATTATCGGAAGACGGTTATTCGTATGAAGAAATATGGAAAAATAAAATCCTTGACGAAACCAATGGACATTCTGTTGTAATTGGTGATAATATTTTCGGTGCAGCCGAAACAAAAAAACAATTTGTTTGTCTTGATTGGAACACTGGCGAAATAAAGTATAACACCAGGGAAATTTCTGAAGGGACAGTCATTGCCGCTGACGGAATGCTTTATTGTTGTACGTACCCAGGCCAGCTTAGCCTTGTAAAACCTACGGAAAAAAATTTTGATATTGTAAGCTCAATAAAACTCCCCGGAGAAGGCAATGAACACATTGCCCATCCGGTAATTAAAGATGGCCGGCTTTACATCAGGCATATTAACTCATTGCGTGTTTATTCCATTACGCGGTCGTAAGGTCAACTAACATATACTGAACAATTCAAAATGAATGATTAAACATTTCATTGAAAAATATGTATTTCTTTTGCTGATCCTTATCGGAATCGCAGTATTTGCTTACTGGCAAATATATGATCCGGTAAAAGGGTTTACAGTCAATATTCCCGGACTTGATAACCGGCCAGAAGTTGACTTAAATGCCATTGAAAATGTTGCTATCGGTGAAAAGTTCACAGCATACAATGAATCATCCTCCGAACTTTCAGGCAAATGGACAGGATTCCGCGGTGCTGATCGTGATAACATCAATAAAGAAAATATCCGCCTGATAGATTCCTGGGGACCTGGCGGCCCTAAAATAGAATGGGTTGTAGACCTTGGAGAAGGTCATGCAGCTCCTGTGATTTACAATGGGAAAGTTTACATTCTCGATTACCATGAAATTAAAAAAGCAGATGCATTACGCTGTTTTTCACTGGAAACCGGGGAAGAAATATGGAGGCGATGGTATAACATTCGTATAAAGCGTAATCATGGAATGTCGCGTACAGTGCCGGCAATAACCGATAAATATATAGTTACGATTGGCCCAAAGGGACATGTGATGTGTGTCAACCCTGAAAACGGAGATTTTTTGTGGGGTATTGACCTGGTGAAAAATTATAGTACGGAGATCCCTTTCTGGTACACGGGACAGTGTCCTTTGATTGATAATGATGTCGCTGTTATTGCGCCTGGCGGCAGTTCCCTGTTGATGGGAGTGGATTGTGCCTCCGGCGAAGTAATATGGCAAACACCCAATCCCGATAATTGGAAAATGTCGCACTCATCCATTATGCCAATGACTTTAAGTGGAAAGAAAATGTACGTTTATGCTGCTATTGGTGGCATCGTTGGTGTGTCGGCTGGGGGAAGTGATCCGGGAAAAGTGCTCTGGAAAACAAATACGTTTGCACCTTCAGTGGTTGCACCTTCTCCGGTTATTCTTGATGATGGAAAAATATTTATTACTGCCGGTTATGGAGCTGGTTCCATACTTTTCCAGGTGGTAAAATCAGGAAATTCATTTGAAGTAAATGTTTTGCAAAAATATAAACCCAAAGACGGGCTGGCAGCAGAACAGCAAACACCTTTGTTCTACGATGGATTTTTGTTTTCCATTTTACCAAAAGATGCTGGTAACAGGCGTAACCAGTTTGTTTGTTGTGACCCGAACGATTGCCAGTCGATTTTGTGGACCAGCGGGAAAACAAAACGATTCGGACTGGGCCCCTATATCGTAGCTGATAACAAATTTTTTATCTTGAATGATGATGGAACCCTGACCATTGCAAAAGCGAACACCTCAAGATTTGAGTTTCTTGACAAAGCAAAGATCATGGAAGGCCAGGATGCCTGGGGACCCATTGCCATTGCCGATGGACGATTACTTATGCGGGATTCAAAGAAACTGGTTTGCGTGAATATTAAAGCGAAATGAAAGGATACATGTTAAAATGACTGAAATGACTAAATTTACAATCAATAACTACATTTGATAATCACGGCAGGAAGCAAATAACATATAACAATTTATTTTGAAACAAAAACTAATCATCGGATTGTTATTATTACTCCTCCTGGCGGTTGTGTTTTTTATGGGGAAGGATTTTTTCTACGGTAGTAAAAAGGATAAGAATGTCTATGAATATGAAATTAACCGGTTAAGGGAAGTTGATAAAAGTCAGGTTTGTTACTCAGAAATTAAACAAATCAATCCTGAAATTGAAAAGTTGAAAGGAATCGCTGTTGACAATAAAGATCGTATTTATGTATCAGGCTCTGATAAGGTTTTGATATTTGATAAAACAGGTGAGCCTGTACAGGATTTCTCTATTGGAAAGGAAAGCAATTGTATTGCAATAAGTGAAAATGGGGAAATATATTTGGGGATTTCCGATCACATTGAAATTTATGACTTTTCGGGTAACCTGATAAAAAGCTGGGAAAGTCCTAAGGAAAAGACTTTGATAACTTCTATTGCAATTGGAGAATCTTCGGTTTTTGTTGCAGATGCAGGAAATAAGTACGTACATCGTTACAATACCGAAGGTGAGTATCAAAACTACATTGATCGAAAGAACACAGAGAAAGGAGTGAAAGGGTTCTTTATCCCAAGTCCCTATTTCGATTTGTTGATCGGTCGCGATGGTGAACTCTGGGTGGTGGATCCGGGGCGGCATACATTGATGAATTTTACAGACAATGGAGAAGTGGTCTCTATCTGGTCAAAAACTTCCATGCAGGTTGATGGATTCAGTGGTTGCTGTAATCCATCGCACATTGCCATGTTATCCAATGGTTCATTTGTAACCAGTGAAAAAGGAATTGAGCGTGTGAAAATCCATAAACCATCCGGTGAGTTTGATTGTGTGGTAGCAGGTCCTGAATTGTTTGAAAAGGGAACACGTGGACTTGATCTTGCGGTCGATTCTGAGGATAGAATCATCGTGCTTGATCCTAAGAAAAAACTGGTAAGGATTTTTGAGCCAACTGGTGAAAATAATTAGAATAATGCTGGATAGAAGAAAATTTATAAAATCGGTTTCGCAGGGTTTCATCCTTTCTGCTTTGTTAGGAATGAGCGGGATGTTGATTTTTAGAAAAAGTCGCAAAGGAGAAGAATGTAATTTTGAATTTGTTTGTAAGAATTGCAAAACCCTGTCTTCCTGTAAACTACCTGAGGCAAATGATTTTAAAGAAAAGAATAAACAAGCATAGAAAATTTCTAAATGAGTAAAGCTGGCGAAAATAACAGACTGGATCGACGGAAGTTTATCAATAAAACGGTAAGGTATTCTCTCGCTATTGGTGTTTGTGGGGTGGGAGCAGTTTTAGCCGGTAAAGCCTCCAAAGGTGAACTTGTCTGGCAGCTCGATCCGGCAAAGTGCGTACAGTGCGGAAGATGTGCCACCAATTGTGTCCTAACCCCTTCCGCAGTGAAATGCATCCATGTGTATGATATGTGCGGCTATTGCGATTTGTGCAGCGGTTATTTCAGGGTGAATACCAAAGACCTGACAACGGGTGCAGAAAACCAGCTTTGCCCCACCAGTGCCATTGAACGGAAATTTATTGAAGATCCATATTTTGAGTACCACATCGACGAGGATCTATGTATTGGTTGTGGGAAATGTGTAAAAGGATGCGCGTCCTTTGGTAACGGATCTCTTCAATTGCAGGTTAACCACAGCCTTTGTGTAAATTGCAACCAGTGTTCCATAGCACGTGATTGCCCTGCAGAAGCTTTCAGCAGAGTTCCGGCAGATAAGGCATATTCGTTTAAAGGATTTAATAGGGATGAGTTGATATGAAGTTGAAATTAGTTGACATATCATATAAACGGATTTTATACTTTGCTCTGTTAATTTTATTAACACTGAATGTTTTCGATTCAGCAGCCCAACAACGTTTCCCAAAACCTGAGTTTGAGACTGGCCATACCCAACCTCCAACTCTTACACCGGAACCACGAGCTGAATTACTGGAAATTATTGATGTAGGCGTACTTATCTTAAGCCTTTCACTTATTACATGGTTTATATTAAAAAAGCGCTCTCGTAAAGGAGTTTTCTGGATGTCGATCTTTTCCATCGTGTATTTTGGATTTTATCGTGAAGGTTGTGTATGTTCTGTTGGATCCTTGCAAAACATTACACTTGCGCTGTTCCTCCCTGAATATAAGATTCCGGTAACAGTCATCGCATTTTTTGTGATTCCGCTTATTTACACTTTGTTTTTTGGACGGACATTTTGTGCAGGTATTTGCCCACTTGGAGCTATCCAGGATATTTTTGTGATTAAGCCATATAGTTTGAAATCATGGGCAAATTCACTTTTGGGGCTATTCCCGTACATTTATCTCGGGCTGGCAGTATTATATGCAGCCACAGCTACCGATTTTATCGTTTGCCGGTACGATCCTTTTATTGGAATATTTCGTTTTAACGGAACTTTTTTTATGCTAGTAATCGGTGGTATATTTCTGTTGACCAGCATTTTTATTGCCCGGCCATATTGTCGCTTTTTTTGTCCGTATGGCGTTTTGCTAAATATAGTAAGCCGGTTCTCAGGAAAACACATGACGATAACACCAACTGAGTGTATTCAATGCAAATTGTGTGAAAATTCATGTCCGTTTGATGCTATACAAAAACCTGTATTGGTAAATGTATTGGATAACCGCCGGACAACAGTAAAAAGATTTATACAGTTAAGCCTAATAATTCCGTTATTAATATTTCTTGGAGGCTGGACAGGTTCAAGGTTTCATGAAAACCTGGCGAGTGTAAATCCAAAAGTCCGCCTGGCGAATGTTTTACTTGAGGAAAATAATGAAATAAATGAAGATACACAGGTTGAAATTGATGCCTTTAAATCTTCAGGAAATACAGAGGGCAAACTCTATTCCGAAGCGGCTTCAATTGTAAAGGACTTTTATACCGGAGGATGGATATTAGGAGGATTTTTGGGGTTGGTCTTTGGATTAACTTTAGCAGGATTGTCGCGTTTTCAATACAGGACAGATTATACGCCCAATAAAGGTACCTGTTTGAGTTGCGCAAGGTGTATGGATTATTGTCCTGTACGGCCAGGCAAAGAAACAGAATTTACAATAGATTAAATGGAAAACAACGAAAAATATCTTAGTAAAAATGAACAGTTCTGGCAGCGAATCGTTTGGATTGCCGGAGCGTTTTCTTTTATTATTTGTGTTCTTATTATTGTTAACTATGCTCAGATTAACCGCCTTGATCCGATCAATACAGAAGTGATTAATAAACTTGTTGAACGCTTAAATCAAAATCCGGAAGATAATGAACTACGGGAAGAAATCCGTGAGATGGACTTGTTAGTGCGCAAAGCCTATTTCACCAACCAATGGCAAATCCGAACAGGAGGATATATGCTATTAATTGGTGTTGCCATAGCAATTATCGGTTTACAGGTAATTATCACCAACAGAAAAAAGAACCCACAAATTTCAGATACCAGGGATCAGGACCTTTTACAAAAACAAAAAATAACACGAAGGTGGGTTTCATTAGGAGGAACTTTAGTAGTTACTACGGCACTTGCTTTTGCATACCTTTCTCATCAAAGCCTGGAAAACCGGTTTGAAATCGCTGCAGAAGGTGAACCTCAGGAGATTGAGCAACAGAATATTTCAACTGAAGAAACTGTTTCGGAATCAATAGATGAAGATGTGGCAGATGATCTTCCACCAGAACAAACACAGGTGGTTGCTGATAATCAAAATGACTCTGTAACCGAATCAACAATTCTTAAAGAAGAAGAATTAGAATCCTCTGTTGTAACAACCTCAAGCGAGCCGGCAACAACTTCCGGCGAAGATAGTTTTACAAACTTTAGGGGGCCTGGCGGAAACGGCATATCTACACAGAAAAACATACCTGAAAACTGGAATGGCGAAACCGGTGAAAACATTGCGTGGAAAGTTGCTATTCCGCTTCGGGGATTTAACTCCCCAATCATTTGGGGGAATAAGGTTTTTCTTTCCGGGGCTGAAGAATTGCGAAGGGAAGTATATTGTCTTAATAGAAATTCAGGTGAGTTTATTTGGACTGCAAAAGTCGAAAACGTCCCGGGATCACCTGTAAAAGGACCGGAAGTGGCAAATTATACAGGCTATGCTGCACCAACGATGGCAACCGATGGGAAACGAGTGTTTGCCATTTTCTCCAATGGGGATATTACCGCCCTGGATATGGATGGTAATCAAATTTGGGCAAGAAACCTTGGTGCGCCGGTCAATCATTATGGTCATTCGTCTTCTCTTATGGTTTATAATGATAAAGTAATTGTTCAATACGACCAGAAAAACCTGGCGCAAATTCTGGCTTTATCAGTGAATAACGGTGAAACGGTTTGGAGCAAAACAAGAGATGTGAAAATTTCATGGGCTTCACCGGTGATTGTGAATACCGGTAATCGAATGGGGATTATTCTTGCTGCCGAACCATTTGTAATTTCTTACGATCCGGATACAGGAAATGAATTATGGCGTTTAGACTGCATTTACGGCGAGGTGGGTCCTTCTGTAGCGTATGCAGATGGTATAGTTTTTTCGGTAAACGATTATTCAAAATTAGCTGCAATTAAAATTGGAGATACACCGGAAATTTTGTGGGAAAGCGAAGAATACCTCTCGGATATTCCAAGTCCGGTTGCAACTGACAAATATTTATTTCTTGCGACAAGTTACGGAGTAATTGTTTGTTATGATGCAAAAAAAGGAACAATACTCTGGGAGCACGAAATTGATAATACGATTTATGCATCGCCGATGATAGTGGAGGATAAAGTTTACCTTGTTGATAAGCAGGGCATCATGTATATTTTTAGGGTTGATAAAGAATATATTCCTGTAGCACAGCCAGAGTTGGGTGAAAAAATAGTATGTACCCCAGCATTCGCAGAAGGTAAAATTTATTTAAGAGGCTACGATCATTTGTATTGTATTGGAAAATAATGAATGAAGAGATTATAAATATCGTTGACAAAATAATTGCGGAGAAAGGCAAAAATCCGGATGCTGTAATCCCTGTATTGCAGGAGATTCAGAATGCATTCAACTATTTGCCGGAAGATGCACTGAAAAGACTTTGTGATAACACCGAGATAACACCATCCCAGGTTTATGGCATTTCGACTTTTTATACTCAATTCAGGCATAAACCGGTTGGGCAACATATTATTAAAGTTTGTGTCGGGACAGCTTGTCATGTAAAAGGGGCTATGCAGGTTTTTGATGCTTTTACCAGGGAATTGAATCTTAAAGAGGGTGAAGACACAGATGCTGAGGGCAGGTTCACCCTGGATAAGATTGCCTGCCTCGGTTGTTGTACCATCGCCCCGGTGGTTCAGATCGATGATGTTACATATGGTCATGTAAATACTGAAAAAGTTACTGAGATATTAGAGGATTTTCTTCAAGGTTCTAACAAACACAGACATCGCAGAAATCTTCGCATTTCAAAAAGTAAAATCCAGGGAGAGATAAGAATAGGCTTGGGTTCCTGCTGTATTGCCAGTGGAAGTTCTGAGGTTAAAGAGGAATTAGAGAATACACTCAATAGTCAGAATATACATGTGGATATAAAACATGTGGGTTGTGTCGGGATTTGTAACCAGGTACCTTTAATGGAAATTCATAAACCCGGTGAAACACCTTCTTTTTATGCTAAAATTAAACCTGAAGAAGTCAAAGGGATCATCACTAACCATTTTAAATCTGCCAGTCCGGTTGACCGTTTGATAAACAGTTTTTACAACTTCTTTGAAAACATAGTCCTTGAAAATACTCCCATAACATTAAGACGTTATGAAGCAGATAAACGTGATACACCCGTATCCGAATTCCTGAAAGGACAAATTAACATTGCAACCGAATACAGGGGCGAAATAAAACCCTCTGACCTGGAAGAATACAAACGACTTGGTGGATTTTTGGCATTGCAAAAATGTTTATCTAAACTTTCCGCAGAACAAACCATAAAAACAATAATACAAGCCGGTTTAAGAGGACGAGGAGGTGCCGGATTTCCGACCGGTATAAAATGGGAAATCGTTTACAAAACAAAATCCGTCCGGAAATTTGTTATCTGCAATGGCGATGAAGGTGATCCCGGTGCTTTTATGGACAGGATGCTCCTGGAGTCGTATCCTTATCGCATCATCGAAGGAGTTATCATAGCAGCTTATGCGGTAGGTGCATCAGAAGGATTATTTTATATCCGGGCAGAGTATCCGTTGGCTGTCGCCAGAATAAAAGAAGCTATCCGGGTTTGCCGGGAAGAAAATATCTTAGGGGAGAATATTTTAAATTCGGGATTTTCTTTTCACCTAAAAGTCTTTGAAGGAGCAGGTGCTTTTGTTTGTGGAGAAGAAACAGCTTTGATCGCCTCGGTGGAAGGTAAAAGGGGAATGCCATCCATAAGGCCGCCATATCCTGCAATCAGGGGCTTATGGGGGAAACCTACATTAATTAACAATACGGAGACGTTTTCGTTAATTCCATGGATCATCCGTAATGGAGCAGATGCATTTAATAAAACAGGCTCAGAGGATAGTAAAGGAACCAAAGTTTTTGCACTTGCCGGTAAAATCAACAGAGGTGGTCTAATTGAAGTTCCTATGGGTATCAGTATCCGAACGATTGTCGAAGAGATCGGTGGCGGAATTCCAAATGGTAAAAAATTCAAGGCTGTGCAAATCGGAGGGCCTTCCGGTGGATGTATCCCTGCTTCAATGGCTGATACGCCCATCGACTTTGAATCTTTGAAAGAAGCAGGAGCCATGATGGGTTCAGGAGGATTGGTCGTTCTGGATGAAACCGATTGTATGATAGATATAGCCCGGTATTTTCTCTCGTTCACACAGGACCAGTCATGCGGCAAATGTACGTTTTGCAGGATCGGTACACGAAAGATGCTTGAAAGACTAAATAAAATTACAAGCGGAAACGGAACCGAAAAGGACCTGGTCCAATTGGAGCAACTGGCACAATCAACAAAAAAGGGAAGTTTATGCGGATTAGGAAAAACAGCGCCAAATCCGGTACTTTCTACGCTTTTTCATTTTCGTGAGGAATATGAAGAACACATTAAAGGACATTGCCCCACAGGAAAATGCACGGATATGATCGTATATGATATCACCAAAGATTGTAACGGATGTACTAAGTGCGCACAGCGATGCCCGACTGAAGCCATTGTTGCCAGGCCTTACGAAATTCATACTATCGATACTGAGAAGTGTATTAAATGTGATATTTGCAGACAGGTATGTCCGGTTGATGCGGTAAGAACCGTTTCTTCCAGACAATAAGTAAATAGAAATAGTCGTATTTTAAGAAATTCAGATATAACGATTTAATTTGATAAAACTCAAAATAGATAATAAAGATGTTAAGGTGCCGGTAGGAACATCGGTGTTGAAAGCTGCTGAATCTGTTGGAACAGTAATTCCTGCTATGTGTTTTATGGAGGGTTTTACAAATAATCCATCCTGTATGGTTTGCCTCGTGAAGGATAAAAACAGTGGAGAACTATTTCCTTCCTGTGCAATGAAGGTAGCCGAAGGAATGGAGATTTTATCGGAGGATGTTGAGGTAAAAGAGGCACGTAAAGAAGCGTTGGAGTTGTTGCTGAGTGATCATGTTGGCGATTGTGAAGCTCCTTGCCGCATTGGTTGTCCGGCATATATGGATATTCCTCAAATGAACCGCCTTATAGCTGCAGGGAAATTTAAGGAAGCCCTGATAAAAGTGAAGGAAGAAATTGCTTTGCCTCTAATTTTAGGTTATATCTGCCAGGCTCCCTGCGAAAAAGTCTGCAAAAGAGCTCCAATCGATCAGGCTGTAAGTATTTGTCAGCTTAAAAAGTTTGTTGCTGCAATTGATGCAAAAGCCAATAACTCATATTTTCCTGCTAAAGCAGAAAGTTCAGGAAAGAAAATTGCTATTGTTGGGGCGGGGCCTGCCGGACTGGCTTGTGCATTCTATTTAACAAAAGAAGGCCATGATTGTGTGATTTTTGATAGAAACACAAATGCCGGAGGAAGCCTCAGAAATATACCTGAAACTGAATTAACAAATCAGGCATTAATTGAGGAGATAGATGTTATTCTAAAATATGGAGTTAAATTCAAATTAAATCAAAACGTTTCTCAGGATTACTTTGAGAAGAAAATAAAGAAAGAATTTGATGCTGTTGTATTGGCTGTAGGAGATAAAAAAGGGCTGTCAGAAACTGACCTTGAAAAGGATATTGTATTGGATAATCTGCAAGTGGATAAAAACACATTTGAAACAGACCTGAAAGGTGTATTTGCTTGCGGTAGTTTTATTCGTAAACAAGATATGGCAGTTAAAGCTGTTGCCCAGGGAAAGGCGGCAGCCAGATCCGTCAATAAATTTTTATCTAATGAAGAGCCGGAGAAAATACATCGGATGTTTAACTCCAAATTCGGTAAGCTTAAGCCGGAAGAATTTGATGAATACCTGAAAGAAGCTACAAAAGACGAAAGGTTTACTCCACAAAACGGTAATCTGGATGGCTATACACCCGAAGAGGCAATTAATGAGGCTAAACGTTGTATGCATTGTGATTGCAGGAAACTCGACAATTGCATGTTAAGGATTTATGCTGATGAATACCAGGCGGACAGAAGAAAATATTTAACCGGAGAAAGAAAAAGTATAAAAAAATATAACAACCATGACTCTATCGTTTATGAACCTGAAAAATGTATCAAATGTGGATTATGTATTGAGATAACCGTTAATGAAAAAGAACTGACAGGGTTTGCATTTGTTGGGCGTGGATTTAATGTTCGGGTGGATGTCCCATTCACCAGATCAATTGATGAAGCCTTAACAAAAACCGCAGTAAAATGTGCCGATGCCTGCCCGACAGGGGCAATTTCGTTAAAGGAAAATTTATAATACCAACTAATTTATGGATATTAAAATAGTAATTCTTATATGTGGTCTCTTTTTTTCATTATTTATGGGTAAAACCCAGGATGATAACTGCTGGCCCGGATTTAGGGGTAACCAGAAACTTACCGGATTTACGAATGTTCAGCTTCCGGAATCGTTCAAACTATTATGGACATTCAAAACCGAAGATAAAATTAAATCCTCACCGGTTGTTTGTGACGGATACATCTATATCGGGTCCAATGATGGCAAAATCTATTCAATTTCAGAAAAAGGCGATTTAAACTGGAGTTATTTGGCCGAAACTTCAGTTGAAGCACCTCCAATGCTACTTGACGGAAAAGTATATGCAGGATCACTTGAAGGGAAACTTTTTGCCCTGGACGCAAAATCGGGTGAACTGTTATGGACCTACACTACAGAAGGGCAAATTTCCGGTTCATCAGGCTGGATTGACTCTCCTGATAAAAAATCAAAATGGATCATTACCGGAAGCTATGACTTTTTTCTTCACTGTGTGGATGCAAGAACAGGAGAGGTAATCTGGAAATACGAAGCTGACAATTACATAAATGGTGCGCCGGCAACAAATGGTGAACTTGCAGTCTTTGGAGGTTGTGATGGGTATTTACATATGGTAAGCGTGGCAGATGGTGAACTTAATGACAAAATAGAAATAGGAACTTACATTGCTGCCTCTGCTGCCATTGATGGGAATTTTGCATTTTTCGGTAATTACGATGGGGTCTTTTATTGTGTTGACATTAAAACCAAAAAGATACTTTGGGAATATTCCGGTGGAGGGGAAATTATAGGTTCACCGGCTGTGTCGAAGGATAAGGTTATTATAGGAGCCAGGGATAAAAATGTGTACTGTTTCAACAGAGTGGATGGAAGCATTGCCTGGAAATTCAAAACCCTGGGGAAAGTGGAAAGCTCACCGGTTATTACTAAAGATAAAGTGGTAATAGCTTCCTGTGATGGAAGAATTTACATTTTGGATTTGAAAACCGGTGAAAAGATATGGTCGTATGAAATAGGCAGTCCGATAAGCGGAACACCAGCAATAGTAAAGGATAGGATTATTGTAGGAGCAGAAGACGGAAGGGTGTATTGCTTTGGGCAATGGTAAATGGCTCAGGGCTGTTCAATTCTAAAGGAATAAAACCCATCTATAAATGTAAAACGATGAAATTTAGTGCTTTATACAAAATCAAATATAATCTTAGTGAAACTCTGTGGAAACTTTGTGTAATAGCTATAACACAGAGCTACAAGAAGAAGCACAAAGATACACAGAGAAAATATATAGAAATTTGGCATTGTTAATTTAATATAGTTTTATATATTTGTGCAGTTTTATTAACTTAAATAATATCAATATGGAAAACTGCCCGAAATGTAAAAGTAAAAATTTTCGTAAAGATGGTATAGTTAAATTAAAACAACGGTAT
>JADHVR010000141.1 GCA_016783885.1 Bacteroidales bacterium | reverse complement strand
CCCAGAGGGAGAGGAAATAATATTGTGGTATTATTTTAAATCCTCACTAAAATTCTTCCCTATCCATAAGGGATAAGAAATGTTTTCTTTCTCCCCCTTATTATTCCCTCTCCTTGAGGAGAGGGTTAGGGTGAGGTGATAATCCTTAAAAACGATTTGGATATGGATAAAAATATTGTTTGGGAAATGACTTCTATTTCAATTTTTACTTTTTGTTTACCCATAATCCTGACTAATTGTCCCTGCAAACCGTTCATCGCTCCCCTGATGACTTCAACCTTATCGCCGATTTGAAACTCCTGGCCACTACTTATCGGTTCTTCGCCGGAACCTATATATTGCCTTATCGCTTCGATTTGTTGTGGTGGAATCGGTACGGCTTTTCCTTCAAAAGTTATATATCGAACAACGCCGGATACATTTAATACTTTAAAATATTCTTTCTTAGAGATGTATATAAAAATGTATGATCTGAACAGTGGCTCCTCAACCCATTTTTTCCGGTCGCTCCATTGTTTAAAAGTTTTAATAAGGGGAAGGTAGGCTTCGATGCCGGATGAGATCAAAGATTGAAAGACTGTTTTTTCAGTTCTTGATTTGGTATATAGTGCATACCAGTTTTTTTGGGGTTCCTTTAAAGCCATTCAAATATGGTTAGTGTCTGTTAATAAAGTTTATAAAAAGTAAAAAGCACTCGTCATTGCGAGGAACTGCCAGGTTGGAGTGTGTGTCGGAGTTCCGTGGCAATCTCTTTGATAGCAAGGGCTACGTAATTAATAAACAGATTGCCACGCTCTATCACACAAGCCTACCCTCTGGCTCGCAATGACGAAGTTAGACTTTATAATATCCTCTATACCATTTAACAAACTCATTAATCCCTTTTTGAATCGGGGTATCAGGTCTATAATCCATTTCTTCGATTAATCCCGACACATCGGCAAAAGTTGCTTTAACGTCTCCGGGTTGCATAGGTAGCAGGTTTAGTTTTGCCTTTTGTCCCAGGGAAGTTTCTAAGGTATTAATAAAGTCCATCAGTTTTACCGGACTGTTATTTCCGATATTAAATATTTTATATGGTGCCGGAGAACAGGAAGGATCAGGTTTTAAGCCTTTCCATTTTGAATTTCCACGTGGAGGATTTTCAATAACTTTGCTAATACCGTTAACAATATCATCAATAAAAGTAAAGTCTCTCAACATATTACCATAATTATAAACATCAATAGCCCTGTTTTCTATAATTGCCTTTGTAAACAGAAATAAAGCCATATCAGGCCTTCCCCATGGTCCATAAACGGTAAAAAAACGAAGTCCGGTAGTAGGTATCTTAAATAAGTAACTGTACGAATGAGCCATTAATTCACTGCTCTTTTTTGTAGCAGCATAAAGACTTATCGGATGATCAACATTATCTTTTGTAGAAAAAGGCATTTTTTTGTTTAGCCCGTAAACACTTGAGCTGCTTGCATAAATTAGATGTTTAATATTAAAATTCCTGCATGCTTCAAGTATATTAATAAAGCCCTGTATGTTGCTGTTAATATAAGCATGCGGATTTTCTAATGAATACCTGACTCCGGCTTGTGCAGCGAGATGGATTACATACTCAATTTTTTCTTTCTGAAAAAGATTTTGGACATTAGCATTATCCTCTAAATTTAATTGATAAAATGAATAATTCTTGAAATTTGTACTTTGCACACGACTATTATATTTGATTAACTTTTTTTCAATACCTGTTTCCCTGAGTCTTCCATATTTTAAATTAACATCATAATAATCATTGATGTTATCGAGTCCAATAACAGTATAACCCTGTTCCAATAATTTTTTTGCCAGATGAAATCCGATAAAACCGGCAGTTCCTGTAATTAATACTTTCATTTATAAAATAATTCCTTAGATTGTATGATATTTCATTGAAATGAAAAAAATAAATAATATTCCTTATTGAACCCCCCTGTTTCCCCCCTTAAATGGGGAATTATGGTATTTATTTTTTTCATTTCAACTTACATTGTGATAATATCTGTAATTTATTAAACAATCATTCCTACCCCAACAGTATTATTGGTTCCTTCTTCTATAAGTATCAAGCTTCCTGTTTGCCGGTTTTTTCTGTAACTATCAAAGAAAAGTGGTTTCGTGGTCCGTAATGATACTCTTGCAATCTCATTCATTTTCAGTTCCTGACCGTCAATAATACGCTTTAGTGTATTAACATCAACTTTGTATTTTATACCTTTTATCAGGCATCTTACATCCTGTGTAATATGTTTAAGATAATACTTCGTTCCCGGACTCAATGGCTTTTCGCTCATCCAGCATATCATTACATCGAGATTCTGATCAATTTGAGGCACATTATTTTCCTTGATGATCATATCGCCCCGGCTTATATCTAAATCGTCCGACAGTCTTAATGTAACTGACATCGGTGGATATGCTTCGTCGAGTTCTTTTTCAAAGACATCAATTGATTCAATCGTTGTAACAAATCCTGATGGAAGGATCATCACTTTATCTCCCTTTCTGAACACACCTCCTGCTACTCGTCCCGCATAGCCTCTGTAATCATGGTATTTATCGGATTGCGGACGGATAACATACTGAACCGGGAAACGAGGGTCGATATGATTCAGGTCGCTTCCTATATGTATGTTTTCCAAAATATACCTCAGTGTGCCGCCCTCATACCAGGGCATATTTGTTGTCTGCTTAACGACATTATCTCCATACAAAGCGCTGATTGGTACATAGCGTATATCCTTAACTGCAAGTTTTGCAGCAAATGCAGTGAACTGCTCTTTTATTTCCTCATAGACCTCTTCTTTATAATCAACAAGATCCATTTTGTTTACACAAACAATCAGGTGAGGAATTTGCAATAATGAAGCAATATATGAATGGCGGTAAGTTTGCTCGGTTACTCCGTTTCTGGCATCAATAAGTATAATTGCAGCATTAGCGGTTGAGGCTCCTGTAACCATATTCCGGGTATATTGAACATGCCCGGGAGTATCGGCTATAATAAACTTACGTTTTGGAGTTGCAAAATATCGGTATGCCACATCAATGGTAATGCCCTGTTCTCTTTCGGCTCGTAAACCGTCTGTTAATAATGCCAGATTTATTTGTTCATTTCCTTTACGGATACTTGCTCTTTTTACAGCTTCCAGTTGATCTTCAAATATAGACTTGCTATCGTAAAGAAGACGCCCTATTAAAGTGCTTTTACCATCGTCAACACTGCCTGCTGTTGTAAATCTCAGCAGTTCCATATCTAAATATGCTTTACTCGAGAATTTTTCCACTGATTTCACTAATTTTCAATAATTATTTATTAATAAACAAATCGTTTGTATTTTAAACTTGATTCTCCAAAATTAACTAATATCCCCACTTTAAACCCTGTTGTTTTTAAATAATTTAAAATCTGCGACTCATTATCTGAATTTAACTGACAAAGTGCTTTTATCTCAACAATTATTTTGTCATAACAAATAAAATCGGGAACATATTTCTTTTGTAATTTTATTCATTTTGTTAAAATATAATAACTAAAGTAAGGTGTTTTCATTCATTAGTGTAATCCGTGCAATCCGTGGATTAAAAATATCCCTCCTTCTTCCTGTCCTCCATTGCTGATTCGCTTCTTTTATCGTCAGCTCTTCCCCCTCTTTCGGTTACCCTTGTAGCGGCTATTTCCCGGATAATGTCTTCCAGGTTATCAGCGGTGGATAATGTTACACCCGTACAAGAGATATCGCCAATAGTCCTGCACCTGACCTTTTTAGTAACGACCTTTTCCGAATCCTTCTTAAACAAAAAGGGAGCATCGGCAAGCCATACACCATCTCTGTAAAACACTTTCCTAATGTGAGTGAAATATAAACTTGGGATTTCAATATCTTCTAAGTAAATATATTGCCAGATATCCATTTCGGTCCAGTTACTCAAAGGAAATACCCTGAAATGCTCACCCATAAATTTTCTTCCGTTAAATATATTCCACAACTCGGGGCGCTGATTTTTCGGGTCCCATTGTCCGAACTCATCACGATGAGAGAAAAAGCGTTCTTTAGCCCTTGCTTTTTCCTCGTCTCTTCTCCCGCCACCGAGAGCTGCATCAATCTTGTACTCTTCAATAGTATCTAACAGTGTTACTGTTTGTAAAAGATTCCTGCTGGCATTGTATCCTTTTTCCTCCACAACTTTTCCTTTATCAATTGATTCCTGTACAGAGCCTACAATTAGCTGTGCTCCGATCTTTTCAACAAGATTATCCCTAAATGTAATTGTTTCATCAAAATTGTGGCCTGTATCAATATGTACTAACGGAAAGGGAATTTTTGAGGGCCAGAATGCCTTTCTTGCAAGATGCACCATTACAATAGAATCTTTCCCGCCGGAAAAAAGCAATGCCGGGCGCTCAAATTGAGCTGCCACTTCACGCATAATGAAAATGGATTCCGATTCCAGTTCGCGCAAGTGATTTATGTTGTATTTTTTCATCTAAATAAATAATCTATTTAAAAACCTTTTAAACCTGTTCGCTATATTTAATTCTTGATAAAACAAATTCAAGAATCTGATTAACCGATTCTTCAAGCGATTGAATATCTGTTCTGACCTCAATATCTGCATGTTCGGGAATTTCAAAAGGTGAATCTATCCCGGTAAAATCCCTGATTTCTCCTCGCCTTGCTTTGGCATATAGTCCTTTTGTATCCCTTTTCTCGCAGACTTCAAGCGGAGCATTGATAAAAACTTCAATAAAATTTTCCTTCCCGACAATATCCATTGCCATTTCCCTGATCTCCTCAGTAGGACTGATGAAGCTATTAATTGTAATTATGCCACAATTAAGGAAAAGTTTTGAGACTTCGGCAATCCGCCTTATATTTTCATAACGGTCATCTTCCGAAAAGGTAAGATTATTATTGATACCTGAACGGATGTTGTCGCCATCAAGTATCTGTGTTACAAATCCTCTTTTATATAATTCATCATCCAGATGTTTGGCAACAGTAGTTTTACCTGCTCCCGAAAGACCGGTTAGCCATATAACTTTGGATTTCTGGTTTAAAAGTTTTTCTTTATCCTTTCTTTGAATTATTTTGTGAAAAACAGGAAAAATATTATTGTCTTGTTTCTTCATTTCTTAAATATCAATATGATTTGTTTAATTTTGAAGCGCAAATTTAGATAATTTTTAATTACCTGAAATATACTTTAATTGTCTGAATTATCTTTTATACACTATTTAAACATAAAAAGTTTACTATTGTAAAGAAATAAAAAATTATTTTGGATATTCTAATTATTTCGATAGTATTAGCTTTCATAATTATTTCTCTTTATACTGAGATAATCGGGCCTGCCTTTACTTTTCTTATTGGAGTAATTGTTTTAGGTTTTTTCGGTATTCTTACACCAAAAGAAATCCTCAGCGGAATGGCTAATGAGCAAATAGCTGTGATTATTCTGCTTTTATTATTAGGTGACATCATACGGAAGACAGATATTATTGACGGGCTTTTCGATAAAGTCTTCAGGAAAACCAAAAGTTACAGGGGGTTTTTAATAAAAATGATAGTGGTTGTTTCCGGTTTTTCTGCCTTTCTGAATAATACTCCGCTGGTTGCTATAATGATACCTTATGTTCACAACTGGAGTAAAAGAAATAATATAAAACCCAGCAAATTATTGATACCTCTGTCTTATGCTGCCATTTTAGGTGGTTGTGCAACATTGATCGGCACATCAACAAATCTGATTGTAAATGGATTGGTTACTGATCAATTAATTATTCCGGGACTTAAACCTTTGGAATTATTTGATTTTACGATCGTTGGATTGCCAATGATTTTTCTCGGAACAATTTATCTGACATTATTCGGTAACAAACTATTACCTGACCGAAAAGATGTGATTGCGGACTTCTCAACTAAATCGCGGGAATATCTTGTTGAAGCTCAAATAAGACCGAACTCAAAATTAATAGGAAAAACGATCGAAGGTGCCGGTTTAAGAAATCTTAAAGGATCATTCCTTGTTGAAATCACAAGGGGTGAGCAGCGTCTGTCTGCAGTTTCGCCCTCTGAAATAATGCAGGAAGAAGATATTCTGGTTTTTGCCGGAGATACCGGATCTATTGCCGAAATGATCAACTCAGACACCGGCCTTGCCTTGACACAGATAGGTATGTTTGTAAAAAAGCCACACACAGAAGTATTGGAAATTGTTGTTTCTCATAATTCAACCCTTATAAC
>JADHVR010000140.1 GCA_016783885.1 Bacteroidales bacterium | reverse complement strand
TACCCCGAACTCGACTTGACTTAAGCAAGAAACTGTTAGACGGTATTTTTGTACCAAGGTTTGTTCCTTGTCTCTTGTCAAGCTAACTTGTTATTTAAATTTTTATTACAATTTTTGAATTTGCAAACATATAAGGTTTGAATCAACTTGTTAGGTCGAAATCCACAGGTGTAAACAAAAAAGGCGAAGGGTTGCAACCCTCCGCTTTTTATTCATAATAAATGAGTTTTTTGTGGGTTCCTCAAATTATGCAACCCTTTTATTTTTCCTTTTGTCTGAAAAATATATGGAGATTATTAATATCTATTTTTTGTATCTTTGCATAATTAATAATAATTCATCTATATAACAATTTAAAATATTAGTCATGTCACAATTCAAACCATTTATTCTAACCATTGCAGGTATTATGCTTGCAATTAGCGCATTTACGCAGGATGCCACTCAGCAAGTCAAACCAGACACAGCCGATTATCCTTATTGGATTGAGATGATGGAGGATCCATCGGTTAATTTATATGATGTTCAAAAAGCATTTAATACATACTGGGAAGGCAGAGAAATAACCAAAGGCTGCGGATGGAAACCTTTTAAGCGCTGGGAATGGTGGATGGAACAACACATCTATCCTGACGGCTCTCGTCAGGAACCTGATAAGGTTTTCAATGAATACTATAAATATTTAAAAACTCACCTTAATGCAAAATCTTCCAATGCCGACTGGGTAAACCTCGGGCCTATCCATATTCCGGGAGGCGATAAAGGTTACAAAGGCTTGGGAAGGATAAATGCCGTTGCTTTTCATCCTACTGACCCCGATATTGTTTTCATCGGCGCTCCGTCGGGAGGGCTTTGGAAAACAGAAGACGCAGGTGGCACATGGACAAGTACTACCGATAATCTTCCAACACTTGGTGTTTCTTCAATAATTGTTGACTGGAACAATCCTGACAATATTTTAATCGGGACAGGAGACCGCGATGCAGGCGATGCAACAGGAATGGGCGTATTCAGGAGTACCGACGGCGGGCAAACATGGGAAATATGGAACACCGGTATGGGTAATTATAAAGTTGGCAGAATGATACAACATCCTGCTGATCATCAACTAATATATGCCGCTACCGGAGGGGGAATTTATAAAACCGTTGACGGAGGAGCTTACTGGCAGCAAATACAAGCAGGCGGTTTTAAAGATATTGTTTTTAAACCGGGAAATACTGATATACTGTATGCAGTTTCAGGCGGTAACTTTTACAAATCAACTGATGCCGGTGATAACTGGGAGCAAATAACAAACGGACTTCCCGGAGGTAGCAGGGGTGTAATTGCCGTTACTCCCGATAATCCTGAAGTGGTATATATGCTTCTGACTTACGGGGATTCATTCAAAGGATTATATAAATCATTCAACGGGGGTACAAGTTTTAGTGAAATGTCAACAGCTCCGAATATAATGAGCTGGGGCTGTACCGGAGGTTCCGGCGGACAAGCCTGGTACGACCTCGACATCGCTGCCGACCCGAATAATGAGAATATTATTTATGCCGGAGGTGTTAACTGCTTCAAATCTGAAAATGGGGGCATTACATGGGAAATCAATTCTCACTGGTGGGGCGATTGCGGTGTTCCTGCTGTGCATGCCGACTTACATGTCCTTGAATGGAATCATGTGGATGGAAGATTATATGCTGGCAACGACGGTGGTATTTACTGGACCGATGACGGTGGTACAACATGGATAGAAATTACTGATGGTATCCCTATCAGCCAGGTCTACCGTATCGGACAGTGCAGAATTGTTAAGGATAAGGTTATCAATGGTTACCAGGATAACGGAACTTCTACATATTACGGAAACGATAACTGGCAGTTTACTTACGGCGGTGATGGAATGGAGTGCGCTTTTGACCATACCGACGCGGCTTATTCTTATGCAACCCTTTATTACGGGGATATTTTCAGATTATATAATAATGGAAGTAATCACAAAGTAGCAGGAGAGGGTGTCCACGGAATGACAGAAAGCGGTGGATGGATAACACCTTTCTGCCTGCACGAAACCAATTCAAACGTAATGTTTGGAGGTTATAAAAATATCTGGAGAGCCGATGCCATAAAAACAAACAATTTTACATGGAAAAAATTAACTGATTTTGGCAGTGACAATATTGATGTTGTCGAACATTCGCCGCCTAACAATGATATATTATATTTTTCGGTGAACAACCAGATGTACAGAAGCGATGATGTAATGGAAGATAATCCTTCATGGACCAATCTTTCCGGCTTTTTACCGGGAAGTGGTCATGTAAGGGAAATAGAAGCTCATCCGTTCGATGAAAACATTGTATATATAAGCCGTGACAGCAAAGTTTACAAATCAGAAAACAAAGGTTATATCTGGACAGACATCACCGGCTCACTTCCCGGTATTAACATGAATTCCATTGCTTATTATGAAAACAGCCTTGAGGGATTGTATGTGGCTTCCGATGCCGGTGTTTATTACCGCGATGCCTCAATGGACGACTGGATAATGTACAGCACGGGTTTGCCGGTTGATGCCTCGATTAATGAAATAGAAATTTATCATAACCCTGATAACCCCGAAGAAGACGTAATCCGTGCCGGAACTTACGGGCGCGGTATGTGGTCATCACCCTTATGGCACGATGTGCCTGTTACGGATTTCGAAGCCGACCAAACAAATATTCCTGTAACCTGTCCTATCAATTTCTTCGATCTTTCAACAGGTGTTCCAACTTCATGGCAGTGGACTTTTGAAGGAGGTACGCCTTCTTCTTCTACCGAAAAAAACCCTGCCGGCATAATCTATTACAGCCAGGGAAACTTTGATGTTACTCTTACGGTTAGTAATTCCGAAGGAAATGACACAAAAACAATATTCGGGTATATTATCGTTAGTGAAACTGCTGTGCCGGAAGTATATTTTATTGCAAGCGACTCAATTACTTGCTCCGGCAAGGAAATTCAGTTTAACGACATGAGCACCAATTGCCCTACCGGATGGGAATGGGATTTTATTCCTAATACAATATCGTACGTGAACGGAACAAATCAAAATTCACAAAACCCCGAAGTTATTTTTGATGAAACGGGAGTTTATACCGTTTCGCTTACGGTTACAAATAACGCAGGAAACAATACTTTAACAAAAGAAGATTATATGTATATCGGTGGAATTAGTATTCCTTTTACTGATGACTTTGAATCGGGAAGCTTTAGTACAAAATCATGGACTGTTGAAAATCCTGACTATGACATTACATGGGGTGTTACTACTGTTGGAGGCAATTCTCCGGGAGACAATGCAGCCTGGATGAATTTCTTTGATTATGTTGTACCTCCGGGACCCCGCGACATGCTGATAACTCCTGTTCTTAGTTTCGCCGGTTTTGATGAGGTGTTCCTGTCGTTTCAACATGCTTATGCAAAAAGACATTCATCTGTAACAGATTCATTGATTGTTTACATTTCAAATGATTGCGGGGAAAACCGGACTCGTTTATTTGCAGGAGGCGAAAATGGCAATGGATCATTTGCAACCCACGAACTAACTACCGATCCCTTTATTCCTGCCGAACCCGAAGACTGGTGCGGAGCAGGCTGGGGCGCTGAGTGCATAACCATCGATCTGACGCAGTGGGCAGGGCAGGGTAACATACAAGTTATGTTCGAATCGTTTAATTACTTCGGCAACAACCTCTTTATTGATAATGTCTTAATCGGAACCCAGACTGATATTTCGAAGGATAAAACCAACCAAAAAATCCACATCTTCCCGAATCCGACAACGGGCATTGTTAATATTTTGGTTCCTGAAAACATGAAACAAACTGAAGTTTCTGTTTTAAATTTACAGGGTGCAGAAGTTTACAAATTCTCAACAACTACAAATAACCGTTCTTTTTCAGCCGACCTAAGCAAATATGGCAAAGGCATCTATTTCATCCGTGTGATAAGCGGGGAACAGACTGTTGTTGAAAAGATTATATTAAAATAAATCATTACTTCTTACATACTCATCCGATGACTTTGAGTCATCGGATGAATTTTGTTCACATCAACACAAACACCATATACACCACATAAATCCCAATCATAACTGCGCCTTCTATCCGGTCAATCATTCTGCCTTTGCGGGTAAAGACGAATATGAATACCAATAGTGTTGCAAGGATATTGACTAAGAGATCGAGGTTAGAACCTGCTTCGATAGAAATAGGACGGATAGTACTGCTCACACCGAGAATAAGGAAGGTATTGAAAATATTTGACCCGATGATATTCCCAATTGAGATATCAACATTTTTTTTAAATGCAGCAATAATTGACGTAGAAAGTTCAGGTAATGAAGTGCCGAATGAAATAACGGTCAAGCCGATAATCCTTTCCGAAATTCCGTAATCAACGGCAAATTTTGAAGCAAAAAACACGATGACCTGTCCGCCGCCTGCTAAAAGAATAATACCGGTAATAATCATCACGATAGATTTTCCCGTACTATACTCTTTAATCCTGACATCATGTTCTACATCCTCCTTTTTCATTGAAAAAAATGAGTAATACATAAAGATTATGAAAAATGCTATCAGGATGATTCCGTCTGTCCGGTTCAAAACAGAAACAGAAGAGTAGTCTAATAAAACATCATTTGCCAAAACGAGAATTACAAGTGCAGAAAGAAAACACAATGGTATCTCAATCCAGATAGTTGATGATTTAACTATAACCGGAAAGATTACAGCCGAAATACCGAGAATTATCAGGATGTTGATAATATTACTCCCAATGGCATTACCAAAGCTGAAACCGGAATTATCCGAAACTGCCGACAGTATATTTACAATCAGTTCAGGAGAAGAGGTGCCAAAAGCAACGATTGTTAAACCAATAACAAGGTTGGAAATGTTTTTCCTCTTGGCAATAGCCGCAGCGCCATCCACCAGCCAGTATGCGCCGAGGATGAGGGGGATAAAACCCAGTATTGAATATATAAGATTTGTCATTAACTAATTTTAACTTTAATGACGTCAAAAATATTAATTTCCTTGTTTCTTTCAAACCTATTATATGAAATCTGTGATTTTAAAATTGTTGTAATTATTGAGAACTGCTAAATAGCGTTGGTCTCGCTGTTAACATAATCCAGCCCCAATATGCGAATTTGCTGCTGCCCGGTTCCACCCCCTGGATTTTTTCCAGGCTTTCGGTTGGGAGCAAAAAGGAGAATCCGCCTGATATTTTTACTTCTTTAAATATTTTTATTCCAAAAACCAAATCAAGCTCCGAACCCAGAGCCTTATTCAAAGCTTTATTCATTTCCCCTTCAACGGTTGGGTCCGAAACCCTGTTCTGCAGGCTGAAGTAATGGTAATCCAATGAAAGGTCAGATTTGTCAGACAGTTTGTACTTTAATCCACAGTAGAAATCTACAAGTCCTCCATTGTCAGTTGCAATTCTCATGTTGCTGAAATAATCCATAAATCCGTAATACTTGTGCCGTGCTCCGTAAAAAATATCAAAAAAATGGTCTTTATTCTTATAGTTCTCATTCTCATTCAGTGCATCCTGTCCCGAGATATAATCCAGTCCGGCTTCCACTGAAAATGGGTCAAAAGTAAAATTACCGCAGAAATTAAACATGTATGCACTTACATTCTGCCCGATTTTATTCTTTCCGTTTTGATAATAGATGCCGGTTCTCATTCCGAAATTTTCCGGTGCGTATTTAAAAAAAAGCCCATAAGTTCCTTTGATGTAAATGGTGCCCTTTGTATCAGGTTTCTGAAATCCGGTTGCCAGAGCAAAAAAAGATAAATGAGATTTCTCGTTCAATGCTTTTGAGAGATAGAGGAAATTAAGCGATTGTATCCTGCTGCTTATACTTACTTTTTGCGTTATCAGAGTATTTGTAATAGTATCGAGATAAATAATTTCATCATATAAATTATAATCCCCGCCAAAGACATTTTCTTTATTGTTGTTGATTGAAAGCCCGACGTGCAGCTTCAAATCATTTTTTGAGAATTTATAAAGAAATGCATCATACGCAAGCGCATTCTGGTTCCAGTTGCGCTTTGCCAGGAGCCTTGCATCTTCATAAGAGAAAAACTGCCTTCCTATTTTAAAGGCATTATGCTTACCTGCAAGTAATTCTATCCACCCTTCTTTCATTTCAATACTGGCTTTATCCCCGAACACCCCGGTAGAAGAATACAATTGTTCATCGCCCCAAACCCTGACATCCTGCAGGCTAATACCGACATTGAATTTTGAAT
>JADHVR010000063.1 GCA_016783885.1 Bacteroidales bacterium | reverse complement strand
GACAAAGTCACCGGCTCATCTGTAAAATCCCTGACAGAACGCCTGTTCAGCAATGCCTGCTCAACAGATAACTCCGAAAAGAATCTGGGTTCGGGTAAGCTGATAACATCCGGTTGCTGAGGGTTAAAACCTGAATTCATAGTTATACCGAATTCGTTATTAATATTAAATGATGTCAGCAATAAAATAATAAATACTGACGCAGTAAACTTAAAACTTTTTTTTAAAGGAAGCATAATGTTTTTATAATTTGAACAGTCTCAAAAAATATATCACAAATATAATTATCTATTTTAGTTCATTTTAGAGTTATCAAATTTATTACAAAAAAATCAATAATCATTAATTCAATAAAAACTAATTTTGTAAATTATTAAAAGACTTTACGATGAAAAGCAGTATAGTTGATTTATGGGAAAATCATCCTGTAAAGCTGATAATATGGCTTGCTATAATTACACGCTTAGTAGCTGCAATATTTTCAAAAGGATTTGGAATGCATGATGACCATTTCCTTGTGATTGAAGCTGCCCAGTCGTGGGTCGATGGTTTTGATTATAATAGATGGTTGCCCGGTAGTCAATCGGAAGCAGTGCCATCAGGCCATAGTTTTTTTTATGTGGGCATTCATTACATTGTGCTATTATGTATGAAAGTGGGTGGTATTTTTAATCCTCAGACGAAAATGTTTATTATCCGCCTGCTTCATGGCGCTTTTTCATTGATAACGGTTTATTACGGATATAAAATCACTAAAAAGTTATCGGATAAAAAAACGGCGAGAATAACCGGGTTGTTACTTGCTGTTTATTGGTTTATGCCGTTTGTAAGTGTCAGGAATTTAGTGGAAGTCGTTTGTATTCCTTTCCTGGTTTATGGTGTTTGGATAATTATTAATCATTGGGATGAAAAAAGTTCGTTTAAATATTATTTGTTATCCGGCTTTATTATCGGATTAGCTTTTTCGGTACGGTTTCAAACTTTAATTTTTGCTTTTGGGATTGGCGCTGCTTTGTTAATTAAATTAAGATGGAAAGAAGCCTTTTGGTATGGATTAAGTTTTTTGTTTTCAATAGTATTGATTCAGGGAGGGATCGATTACTTCATCTGGGGGCGTCCTTTCGCTGAATTGGGAGAATACGTGGGTTATAATATTGAAAATGCCGAAACATATATAACAGGCTCATGGTATAATTATATTTTGGTAATTCTGGGATTTTTAGTGCCTCCGGTGAGCTTCTTTTTATTTTTTGGTTTCTTCCGGACATGGAAACGACATTTGCTGATTTTTTTACCAACTTTTATTTTTCTTCTGTTTCATTCCTTTTTTCCAAATAAGCAGGAAAGGTTCATATTACCAATTATACCTTTTATTATTTTACTCGGTATGATAGGATGGCAGGATTTCTTGCAAAAATCATCTTTATTCAACAATAAGAAAAAAATCCTAAAAGCTGCATGGATATTCTTTTGGATAACAAACCTTTTATTATTACCCGTTGTATCAACCACTTATTCAAAAAAAGCCAGAGTAGAGTCAATGATTTATTTATCGAAGTATAATAATATTAAGAACCTGTTGCTTGAAGATTCTAATTACGGGAATGCAAAGATGTGTCCGCGATTTTATCTTGGTGAGTGGGTTAAGGAATTTTATATCACCAACGAAAATCCCGCTGATGAATTATCGGAAGTCATAAAAAATAATCCTGAATTTCAGCCTCGTTTCATACTGTTTTTTGAAGATAAAAATATAGAACAAAGGGTTAAAGATATTCAGGCTGTATTCCCTGACATAGTTTATGAAACTTCAGTTGAACCCGGTTTTATCGATAAAGTGTTGCATCGGATGAATCCGCTCAATGCCAATCAAACTATATATATTTATAAGAACAGAGATGTGGTTGTATCCAATTAGTAAGTTTGAAATTAGGTGATATTATGCATGTTAGGTTTTTCCAGTACCGACAATATAATCAAAAAGATCAATTAACGCCTGAGTTTTTCTATTGCAAAAAAGTTAAAAAAATCACAATTTATTATTTATATTGTTAACTTTGTCAAGATGAAAAAATATTGCTAAAAATTGCTAATGAATTTATTCTTTTAAAAGGTAAACAAGATGAGATACTACGGAGCAAAGACAAAATTAATTCCATTTATTGAACAAATAGTAAAAACAACAGGGATAAATGGAACATCAAGTTTTGTTGACCTTTTTGCAGGAACAACATCAGTTGGAAGACATTTTAAAAAATTAGGTTATACTGTTTATTCAAATGATATTTTAGAGTTTTCTTATGCGTTATCAAAAACTTATATTGAGCTAAACAAACAACCTGAATTTAAAAAATTAAAAAAGTACTTAAACATAATAAAAAACGATAATCAATTAATATTTGATTATTTAAACAATTTAAATGATTTAACGGAAGGGTTTATTTTTGAGAGTTACTCTCCCAATGGAGGAAGAAAATATTTTACAGATAAAAATGCACTTAAAATAGATACTTTAAGATTACTGTTCCATCAATGGAGAGCTTCAAATTATAGCAATGAACTAGAATATTATTACTTAATAACCTCATTATTAAGGGCGGTTAACCTTATAAGTAATGTTTCGGGTACTTATGGAGCATACTTAAAAACTTGGGATAAAAGGGCTTTAAATCCTTTGAAACTTGAACAAGTCGATATTATTTCAAGCACAACAAAAAACAAGGCATTTAAGAAAGATGCAAATGAACTGATAAAAGAAATAAGGCCTGATTTGTTATATTTAGATCCACCGTATAATTCAAGACAATATGCTTCAAATTATTTTATTCTTGAATTAATTGCAGAAGGTTGGTTTGAAATTCCACCAAAAATTTATGGAAAAACGGGAATGAGAGAATATGAGCATCAAAAATCTAAATACAGCTCAAAGATAAATGCTTTAAACGCTCTGGAAGAGTTAATATTAAACGCTTCAAAGTCAAAATATATATTATTAAGTTACAACAATGAAGGGATTATCCCGCACATCTCTCTGATTAATGCATTAGAAAGAGTTGGAGAAGTTGAAACATTTACAGAAAATCATAAAAGGTATAAAAGCGTAAACCAAACTATTAAAGACCCACAACTTACTTTAGAGTTAGATTTGGGCGTTCCTCATACGAGTCGCGGTTTCCGAACCAATCTTTTTATCCTATACACGAGCCAAAGCAAACAAAAAGGATTTTCACTACAACCCCAAACACTTAATTATTTTAAAAGAGTAGCTTAATGAAACTACAAATACTTTCGAACTTAAATTATCCTATTGGCAATATTATTAATCAAGAACTTATTCAATCAAAACAATCAAGGATAGCAGTGGCCTTTATGAAATACACAGGTTTAAAAGTAATTGAAAGTTCGCTTTTAAAAAACTTAGAAAACAAAGCAGATGTTGAAATTATTGCAGGTTTAGATTTTAAATCAACAGACCCACAGGCAATTAAGTTTTTAATTAATTTAAAGAAAAATTATAAATCATTGAAGTTTTATTGTTTCGGGGATAAGAAAGATAATAAGACTAATATTGTTTTCCACCCCAAAATTTATTTATTTAATTCTGGAAAAGAAATGACATCAATAATTGGAAGTACAAATTTAACTGGTGGTGGATTAATTTCGAATTTTGAGGTAAATACAGTCATTAAAGAAAAACAACCTCTTTATTTTTTACAACTTGAAGCAATCTATAATTCTATTAAATTTACTCCTTCTATATTCGAACCAAATGAAGATTATTTATTTGGGTATTCAGATGTTTATAAAGCATTAATGAAAAATGAAGAGAAAGCAATTAAAGATAAAGGTATAAAAAGGGTTATCAAGGAAATTGAAAGAAAAGAAAAAGAATTACCAGGAACAGTTCCAACAATGAAATCTCTAATTATTGAAGCCTTTCATAAACTTCCCAAAGATAATGAATATATTCATTTAAAAGATATTGGAGATTATGTTCTAAAAAGGATTAAAGAAGAAAAACTTGATTTTAATTTAACGAATTATAGAGCAAACCTACGAAAAACAATATACATTGATTTAGAAGGGTATGGTGGGAAGTATAACAAAGAACTTTTTAAAACAAAAAATATATATTCAGGATTATTTCAATTAACAAATAAAGGATTAGTTTATGAAGGAAGATAACAATATTTTAGATATAAAGCATTTGTGTCCAAATTGTAATATTGAATTAGAATTATCATCAACAGATGAAATCCAATCAAAAGTTCAAAATTTTATTAGTAATAATAAACTAATGTCCAAAATATGAAACAAGATTAGATGTAATTGATTTTAAGTATAAAGCTATACATACACAGTCCAATACAAAAGTTTTTGACCAAAAGTTACATATTCAAATAAGCCTTGATAGTGTTTTACCAAGACTTCAGAATATAGGAATTAAAGTTAAAAAGATGTTTTATATAGTAAACATTCAAACAATTTTAAATAGATTTATAAATGTTTAAATTTTTATAGCAAATATGAGCAATATATATAAAAATAAAATTGATATGTATCCTGATATTATTAAATGGCTGGATACAGATTTGAATGAAAATTATGGTAGAAAAGCAAAAAGGATTACAGTTATAGATACTCATAACAGCGATTTGTCAAATTTTATTATTAACCTGAATTATCAAAAATTCTTTCCTGAATTTGCTACATACAAAATAAGACAGGATATTACAGGTTTTGTTGAGTATCATGATAAAGTTGAGATAGTTTTTGTTGAATGTAAAAATGCAAAACTAACTCTAATGCATTTATGCCAATTAATAGGTTATTCTTGTATTGCATTACCATTATTTTCAATCTTAATTGCTCCACAAGGAATGGGAACAACTTTAGCAAAATTATTAAATTCTTTTAACAGAAAAGATATTTTGGAATTTAGACCAAACAGAAAAATACAAGTTTTAAAATGGGATTATCATAAACAAGATATAGACCGGATGAATAGTATAATTTAGGTTAATGCAAAAAGTTATACACTTTTGATCTGAAATAATAAAAATGAAAAAATCTTATCCTATTTATTTTTATGGATAAAGGAAAAGCCAAACATAGAATCCGCGAACTAACAGACAATATCAATGAACATAACTACCGGTATTATGTACTGTCGAAGCCGGTTATAAGTGATTATGACTTTGATATGCTGTTAGAAGAACTGGGAAAGTTAGAAAAAGATTTTCCCGAATTTGCCCTGCCTGATTCACCAACGCAAAGGATTGGAGGGGAGATAACAAAGGAATTCAAACAAGTGCAGCATAAGTATCCTATGCTTTCCCTCTCCAATACTTATTCGGAGGAGGAACTTAATGAGTTTGATAACCGAGTTAAAAAAGCCATTGGGAACGACTTTGATTACGTTTGCGAATTAAAATACGACGGTGTTTCTATCAGTTTAACTTATATTAACGGATTACTGATGCGTGCCGTAACCCGCGGCAATGGCTTTCAGGGAGATGATGTAACCGCCAATATCAAAACCATTAAAACAATTCCTTTAAAATTAAAAGGTGATTATCCACAGGAGTTTGAGATTAGGGGTGAGATATTTATGTCAAAGGATGGTTTTAAAAAAATAAATAAACTACGAACCGAAAACGGCGAAGACCCGTTTGCCAATCCAAGAAATGCTACTGCCGGAAGTATTAAAATGCAGGATTCGGCAGAGGTGGCAAAACGACCGCTTGATTGTTATTTATACTTTCTTACAGGTGATAACCTGCCTTTTGGAAATCATTATGAGAACCTGCTTAAAGCAAAGGAATGGGGTTTTAACGTTCCGCAATATATTGCAAAATGCAGAAACATTAAAGAAGTATTTGAGTTTATTCACGACTGGGAAAAGGGACGTGACCAATTACCGCTTGAAATTGACGGAGTAGTTATAAAAGTAAATGATTATGGGCAGCAACTTGAATTAGGAAATACTGCCAAATCGCCGCGATGGGCAATTGCCTATAAATATAAAGCTGAAAGGGTTTCCACCAGGTTAAATTCCATTAGTTACCAGGTTGGCAGAACAGGCGCCATTACTCCGGTTGCCAATCTTGAACCGGTACAATTAGCCGGCACAACAGTTAAACGGGCTTCGCTTCACAATGCCGATATTATTCAAGCACTAAATGTCAGGATATGGGATATGGTTTACGTGGAAAAAGGCGGAGAGATAATTCCTAAAATTGTAGGAGTGGATTTATCGCATCGAACTGAGAAGTCAGAAAGACTAATTTATATTAAAAACTGCCCGGAGTGTGGAACTCCGCTGGTGAGAAAGGAGGGCGAAGCAAACCATTATTGCCCCAATGAGGATGGCTGCCCGCCGCAGATAAAAGGACGTATTGAGCATTTTATAAGCCGGAATGCAATGAATATAGATAGCCTGGGCGAAGGAAAGATAGAAATGCTGTACAATAACGGTTTAATAAAGGATGTTGCTGATTTGTATGACCTGACTTATGATAAATTACTTGGGATTGAAAAGGTAATAGAAGCAACGCAAGATAAAAAAGAGAAAAAGCTCAGCTTTAAAGAAAAAACGGTTAATAATATTTTAAAGGGTATCGAAGATTCCGGAGAAACACCTTTCGATAAAGTTTTGTATGCTCTTGGTATCAGATATGTAGGGCAAACAGTGGCGAAAAAGCTTGCCAACCATTATAAAAATATCGATACACTCCGAAAAGTATCTTTTGAAGAATTGATACTTGTGGATGAAATAGGAGAAAAGATCGCCGAATCGGTTATGAAATACTTCACTAATGAAAAAAATGTAAGAATAATTGACAGGCTCAGGGAAAAAGGAGTGCAGTTTGAAATGAAGGAAATAGTCGAATTAAAATCCTTCAAACTCGAAGGGAAAACTATTATTGTTAGTGGTAAGCTTGAAAATTTTACACGTGAGGAAATAAAAAAAGTTATTCAGGAACACGGAGGCAAACCTGTTTCTTCTGTTTCAGGCAAAACCGATTTCCTTCTGGCAGGAGAAAACATCGGTCCGAACAAATTAGCTAAAGCCAGCGAACTTGGAATTTCGGTTATAAACGAAGAAGATTTTTTAAAAATGATAGGTCAAAGATAAAAGACAAAAAAAAGTAAAAAGTAAAAAGTGACACGAAGTTAGCCCGTATGGATAAAAAGTAAAAAGGAAGTTAAAATGACTTGATTATTTATTTTTTATCTTTACAGATTAATTTATATCTAAAAACCATTAATTTTGTCCATTACACTAACAATTAAAATTTAGCATTATGAAAGTACTAAAAATTATCGGAATAATAATACTGGTAGTAGTAGTATTATTCTTTATTGTGGCAGCATTGCTACCAAAAACCTTCCACGTAGAACAGTCAATTATTATTGACAATCCTGTGGAGTCTGCATTTAACCAGGTTAATAACCTTCACAACTGGGAAAACTGGTCGCCTTTTAATGAAGACGATACTTTAATGATTTATTCCTTTAAAGGACCGGCAAGCGGTGTGGGAGCAGTTAATATATGGGAAGGCGGAAAACAAGACGGTTCAATGACTATTACTGAAAGCATTCCTTTTGAGAAAATAGTAACGGAACTCGATTTTGGTATAGAAGGTAAAGATTCAGGATATTTTACCTTTTTTGAAACAGATGGAGAAACAAAAGTTACATGGGGATTTGATGCCGAAACCGGATATCCGGTTGAGCGTGTAGTTTATGCTTTGATGAAGGGAGCTATGGAAGATAGTTTCCAAAAAGGATTGCAGAATCTGAAAGACTATTGCGAAGCTGTTGTAACAGAAGTTGACTTACCGGAAATAATAGTAGTTGCTTATATCAAACACAAGGAAAAACCGGATGCCGATGAAATTGATAAAATGCAGAAAAACCCTCACCTGTATATTTTACAGTTAAACGAAAGATGGATTGCCACTATTGAAGATTCCTGTTATATGGCGGATATTGAAACAACAATGGGAAAGGATTTCGGAGAATTGATGCCTTTTGTTATGCAACACGGTGAAGAAAATTTCGGAAATCCTTTTAGTATCTGGTATAAATGGGATGAAGAAAGGCAGTTTGCAGTTTTCGAAGCCGGTATCGCAATTAAAGACCAGGCTGAAGAACAGGGCAGGATAAAGGTAAGAAGAACAAAACCTGTAAAAGTCGTTGCCGGAATTCATTACGGACCTTACGATAAAACAGAATATATGTATAAAGCCATTGAAAATTATATAAAGGTTCATAACATGGAAGAAGCCGGCGGGCCTATTGAGCTTTATGTTACATGCCCCTCTCGGGAACCCGACCCGGAAAAATGGGAAACGGTTATTATGTTTCCGGTTAAATAAATATATTGTCTATTAATCTACCCTCCCCCTCCCTTTATCCTACGGACGTCCTGCGGTCGAAAGGGGGAGTTATGGTATTTATTTTTTTTGATTTCAATAACTTTATGGACAGGCACTAATTAAAGGAAATTTTTTGTTAAACTTCAGTATGAAAAATAACAATAATGCTATTATTATTGGAGCAGGAATAGGCGGTATTACTACAGGAATTTATCTTGCTCAACAGGGATATAACGTAACAATATATGAAAAAAATGCCTATGCCGGAGGCAGATGCGGAAATTTTATAAAAGATGGACACCGGTTTGATATTGGGGCAACTATGATGATGATGCCAGATATTTACGAAAGAACTTATGCTGCAATAGGAAAAAGTTTAACAGAAGAGTTGGAATTATATCGCATAGATCCGGTTTATAAGATCAAATTTCGTAGGGGTGAAGAACTATTATTTTCATCTGATCTGGCAAAATTGCAAAAACAGCTTGAGGCAATTGAACCGGGCAGCTATAATAAATTTCTTAAATATATGTACGAAAGCTACAAGTCGTACCAACTTTCAATGAAATATATTATAGATCGTAATTATTACAGGTTCTATGATTTTTTCAATCTGAAAAATCTATTACTATTATTCAAATTAAGAGCTTTCAACAACCATTATAAGCATACATGCAGATATTTTAAAAATGAATTGCTACGCGTTGCTTTCACTTTTCAAAATATTTACGTCGGACAAAATCCTCTTGAAGCCTCAGCCATATTTGCCATGTTACCATTTCTGGAGTTAACCGATGGTGTATGGTTTCCCAAAGGAGGTATGTTTAAAATTATCGAAAACCTGGTATCTATTGCAAAAGAACATAATGTTAAAATACAATTCAACTCGCCTGTAAAAAAAATTAAGGTAGATAAACATAAAGCAGAAGGTATTATTTTAGAAAATAATTCGTTTCATCAGGCAGATGTATTAATATCAAACGCCGATTTACCTTATATTTACAATGAGCTTTTACCTGCAAGCCATACAGTAAAAAGAATTAATAAATTGGACTATACGTGTTCTGCTTTTGTGTTCCATTGGGGAATAGATACCGTATATCCTCAACTTGAACAACATACTGTTTTTGTTTCAAAAAACTATAAGGAAGATATGCAAACTATATTTCACGGTAAATTGCTCCCTGCAGAGCCAAGCTTTTATTTACATTCACCTGTTAAATCAGATGAAACAGCAGCGCCAAAAGGCCATGATTCAATTTCGGTGATATTACCTGTTGGCAATATTAATAATCGGAAGAATCAAGATTGGGGTATGTTAGAATCACTTGCCCGGAAAGCGATAATCAAAAGATTATCAGAAGAAGGAATGAACGATTTTGAAAAACATATTAAATTTGAAGTGTGCTATACGCCTCAAACATGGAAAACTTTTTTTAATCTTTCACGTGGGGCTACTTTTGGAAGTTTAAGCCATAACATAATGCAAATGGGTTATTTAAGACCTCATAACAATCATAAAACTTATAGGAATTTGTTTTTTGTAGGAGGAAGCACACATCCTGGAAGTGGGTTGCCCATGTCGTTAATCTCGGCAAAATTGACTTCGGAAAAAATAATAAAACACTTCAAATAATATACTATACACAAATGAATACAAACAAATTGAATATAAGCGAGATTATACAAAATATAGATTTTGAAAAAATTATGGATCATCCGAATATAATTATTGCTGCACAATTTTGGGAGGATGATAGATATAATGCGGCTATGGTTTGTTATAAATTTATGCGTAAGATAGATGACATGATTGATGACCGAAAATCAAATAATGTTTCTTTAACGCAAAAAGAAAAGCAACTATTTACTGACAAGGTAAATTATTTGACTAATAGTCTGAACGATCCATCGTTAGATAATCCGTTTATTAAAGAAGTAACCAAAACAATTACCAGGTTTAATATCCCTGTACAAATCTTCCAAAACTTTGCCAGGTCGATGATATATGATATAAACCATAACGGGTTTCCTACCTTAAATGATTTTCTTGAATATTCGGAAGGAGCATCTGTTGCTCCGGCATCGGTATTTGTTCATCTTTGCTGTTTGAATAAAGATACAAACGATTATGTTCTTCCTTCATTTAACGTTATTGAAGTAGCAAGGCCTTGTGCAATTTTTAGCTATCTTGTACATATTATCCGCGATTTTCGGAAAGACCAATATAATAATCTCAACTACTTTGCATTAGATATTTTAGAGAAAAATAATCTGACTCCATCTGATTTAACAAAAATTGCAAATGAATCACAAGTACCTGAGGCATTTCGAAATGTAATTAAAGAGTACTATTCTCTTGCAGAATTATACAAATTGGAAACTATAAAAGAATTGGAAAAATTAAATACGCAACTTGAACCACGATATTTATTAAGCTTGTATTTAATTTTTGATTTATATTTGCAAATCTTCGAACGCATTGATATTTCAAGTGGTAATTTTACCGACAAAGAGCTTAATCCAACTCCGCTTGAAATAAAAGAAAGAGTTATGGAAGTGATATCAAAAAATCAAACAAATCGTTTTTGTTAATAAATATTTAGCTAACTCCTGTTAATACAGATACAATCACTTGGAAACAGTACTCTCCATAAAAAATCTGAATAAAAAATACGGTAAAATCCATGCCGTAAAAAACCTTTCGTTTAATGTAGAAAAAGGAAATGTTTTTGGGATATTAGGACCAAACGGAAGCGGAAAAACCACAACACTGAGTATTATCCTTGATGTTATCAATGCCAAAAGCGGTTCATATTCCTGGTTCGGGCAATATCCTTCAAAAGAAAGCAGGAAAAAAATAGGAGCCATTCTGGAACACCCAATTTTTTACCCATACCTGACTGCCGTAAAGAACCTTGAGATAATTGCCGATATAAAAGGCATTAAGTATAATGATATAGAAAGAGTGCTACATACCGTTGAACTTCATGACAGAAGAAACTCAAAATTCAAAACATTTTCATACGGGATGAAGCAAAGGCTTGCAATAGCTGCCGCACTTATAGGAAAACCTGAAGTGCTGATTTTTGATGAACCTACCAATGGTTTGGATCCTAAAGGAATTGCGGAGATAAGGGAGTTGATAATTAATATTGCTGCAAAGGGTATTACGATAATTCTTGCAAGCCATCTGCTTGATGAAGTGCAAAAAACATGTTCGCACGTTACTGTTTTAAAAAAGGGTGAAAAATTGTTTGCCGGAAAAGTAAATGATGTCCTAAATATATCTGATACTATTGAAATTTCCTCAAACAATATTGATATGCTTAAATTGGCAGTTAAAGAATATGATAAAGTTACAGACATTAAAAAAGAGCTTGATTTGCTTGTTGTGAACCTAAAGGAGGGCACAACTACTTTCGATTTGAATAATTTCCTGGTTAATAAAGGAATTATTTTATCACATCTAACCGTCAGGAAAAAAAGCCTTGAACAACAATTTTTAGGATTACTTACTGAAAACGAATGATCAGACTGTTAAAAATAGAACTGCGGAAATTAATGAGCTATAAAGCCTTTTGGCTGATGATCATTTTTTACACAACTCTTTTGGCATTTATGATATTCGGCATTCCCGGATTGATTGACTATATCGCTGAAAAATCAGGCCAGCCTTCAAAATTCAGAATATTTAAAGCCATTGTCTTTAACTTTCCGGATATATGGCAAAATATAACCTTTGTTGCCAGCACAAGGTATTTTATTAAAGTTATTCTTGGTATTATTGTAATAATTATAATTACAAATGAATTCAGTTTTCTTACAATCCGTTCAAATATAATCAACGGTTTAAACCGGAGAGATTTCCTTTTCGCCAAAATTGAATTAATTGTTCTTCTGACTATCTTCTCAACTCTTATAATTTTTCTTTCAGGATTGTATCTGGGATTTGCTCATTCCACTTCTAAAACAATAAGCGATGTTTTCGGAAAAATGATATTCATACTCGGATATTTTATCGAGGTGTTTACCTTTTTGCTTTTCTGTTTATTACTGGGAATATTAATAAAAAAAACAGGAATTACATTTATTGTGCTTTTTGTTTATTTTATTATTGAACCGATACTGGATTATAAATTAAATGATAGTATAACACCCTACCTTCCGTTAAAAGCAATGAACCATATTATTCAAACACCCAATACTTCCTTAATTAAAATTAAATCAGACGGTTTTAATTTCGATTTCCAGGAAGCTGTTTCAATCGCTGATGTCGGGATTTGTCTTGGATATGCTGCTTTATTTATTTTCTTATCTTATGTAATACTAAAAAAGAGAGACCTGTAATCCTTTACTCATAAAATGGCAAAAAAACTCATTAGCTGTGTATTTTTTTTATATATTTGACAATCTTTTTTCCAAAAATCAAAATGCTGCAATTGAAACATACAATCGCCATCCTGATTCTAACGATGTTTCTATGTCCGGTTAAGGCTGCTATTTATGATACCGATAGCTTGCAGAATGTATTAAGTATTACCCATCAGCCATCTGAAAAAATTAAGATACTGAATCTGCTCTCACAAGCTTACCTTGATGAAGATGTGTTAAAAGCGTACAATTACGCCAGGCAAGCGCTGGTTATTGCCGAATCAGTTAATGATCAAAGTGGAAAAGCTAAAGCATTATATTACATAGCAATATATTCGATAAAAAACCAAAAATTTATTGAGGCATTGAACTTTTTATTACAATCACAGGATATTTTTGAAAAGACAGATGATGATAAATGGTACGCAAAAGTTTGTGTTGAAATTGCAAAAGTCCATAAGCGAAGATTCGAATATGAAAAATCGCTTTCCTTATTGTTCAGGGCAATGGATATTTTCAAAGACTTAAATGATAAAAGAAAACTTGCCGACACATATAATAATATAGGTGGAACTTATTATGACCAGGAAAATTACGATAAAGCTTATGAATATTATAACAACAGTCTGATAATTTGGGAAGAATTGAACGAAAAGCCCGGATTATCCTCGCTATACAATAATATAGGCGAAATATACAGATTCCGCTATCAATATAGCGAAGCTCTAACGTATTACCGTAAATCCGTAAAAATCAGTAAAGAGTTGAATAAGAAAAATAATCTTGCCATTAATTATGGTAATATCGGCAACATTTTTTTACAACAAAAATTATTTGATTCTGCACTTATTTACCTGAATAAAAGTATGAAGATCAACCGGGAAATCAATGATAAAGAAAGATTTCCGTCAATAAACAACAGCCTGGGTAACCTGTATTTACAAATGAATAATTATGATAAAGCACTGCATTACTTTAAAACAGGATACGATTTCGCATTAAAAAATGAACTTTTACTTAATGCTAAAGATGCAGCAAAAGGATTAAGCAAAATATACGCCGACAGGAATCAATTTAAAGATGCATATTATTATCACCGCCAATACAAACAAATTAGCGACAGCATATTCAATATAAAAAACCTTAAAAAGATTACACAACTCGAAATGCAACTTATTTTCGAACACGAACAAAAACTAAATAGAATAAAGCGGCAAAAAACAGAATTAAAATATTTTATGATTGCCGCTGGTCTTTTCAGCTTATTATTAGTATTAATTTTGCTTTATGGGCGCTCAAGGATAAAAATAAATCATGCTAAAATCGAAGACGAAAACCTCTTATTAGAAAATAAATACCTTCAGGAAGAAATAGATTTCAAAAACAAGGAATTGGCAACTAATGTAATGTACCTTGTAAAAAAGAACGAATTAATAAATTTTATCAGCGAAAAACTCTTAAAAATAAAATCTGAATTTAAAACAAAAAATCAGCTGGTAATTCAGGACATTGTTTTAAACCTGCAATCAAATGTGGATACGGATATTTGGAAAATTTTTGAACAACGATTTCGTGAAGTACATAGGGAGTTTTACCGGAAGCTAAACCAAAAATTTCCTGATTTAACTGAAAACGACAAGAACCTTTGTGCCCTTTTACGTCTTAATATGAGCACTAAGGAAATTGCAGCTATAACACATCAAAATCCCGGCAGTATAGAAGTTGCACGGACAAGGCTTAGAAAAAAACTTGATTTATCTCAAAGGGATATAAACCTGCATACTTTTTTATCGAATTTGTAATAAATGAGCAGGATAAACTGAAAGAAAATGGGAATACAAATTTCTTTAATTGTAGTTTATTTAAAACCACGCAGTTAAATTATTAGAAAATTGCAAAGTTTATGCGTTTCAGTATAATTTTCATATTGTTGATTAATTATTTAATAACTCCTGGCATAATAGCCCAGGATCAGAAATATATTGACAGTTTGATACAGCAACTTGATTATCAATTAAGCGATACTGCCAAAATAGATATGTTGAATAAAATTGCTGATGACTTCCTGTATATTAATTCTGATAAAATGAATGATTATACCCGGCAAGCGCTTAAATTGAGTGAAGAAATAGATTATAAAAAAGGAATAGCCGAATCTTATAATAATCTTAGTATTTTCTTCGGAACAAAGGGTATTTATAACAAGGCTATAGACTATGTTTTTAAAAGTCTGAAAATTATGGAAGAGGAAAACAATAGAAGTGGAGTTGCCAGATGTTATAATATAATAGGTATAATTAATTATTATCTTAATAACAATGAATGTAGCATTGAATATTTCAATAAAGCTCTTGAAATTAACATCGAAATAAATAATAAGAAAGGGATAGCCGGAAATTTCAACAACCTGGGTATGATATACGAAAGGATGGGAGATTACAATAAGGCTCTTGAATATTATTTCAAGTCGCTTAAAACAAATAAAGAGCTTAATAATAAAAACTGGATTGCAAATAATTATGGAAATATAGGCAGCTTATACCAGCGAATGGGCAAACCGGAAAGTCTCGAATATTTTTTTAAAAGATTAAAAATAAACGAAAGACAGGGAGATATGGACGGTATTTCTTCAACTAATTATTTAATTGGCAATTATTACAATTCACAAAATGAGTTTGAAAAAGCTTTGCCATACTTATTAAAAAGTTACAACATTGCAGACAGCCTGGAATCTTTAGCGCATTTGAACAATTCAGCAGATGGATTAAGTGTAACCTTCGTGGGACTTAATAACTATAAACAAGCTTATAAATTCCAAAAAATATACAAAACTTTGAGCGACAGCCTGAATTTTGAAGAAAATACTCAAAAAATAACACGCCTCAAAATGCAAAATCAATTCAGGAAAGATCAATATTTGATTGAATTGGAATATCAAAAAACAGAATTGATTTTTATTGCAATTGCCGGTGCTTTATTTGTTTTGGTTGTAATAACAATTTTGCTTTTTAGAAGACAGCAGGCAAAATCAAGATATTTTAAACTTAAACAAAAGAAACACCAATTAGAGAACCAAATATTGCAGGAAAATCTTGAATTTAAAAGTAAAGAATTACAGGATAACGTAAAATATCTGGTTAATAAAAATGAATTGGTAACTTCTGTTTCGGAAAGACTTATTGAAGAAAAACCGAGATTTAAAAAAGAAAATCAAAATATTATTAATGAAGTTATTCTCGAGCTTCAATCGAGTATTGATAGCGATGTTTGGGAAGAATTTGAGTTGCGATTCAAACAAGTTCATAGTTATTTTTATGAAATCCTGAATAAAAAATTTCCCCATCTGTCAGCCCATGATAAAAAATTATGTGCTTTCCTGAAGTTGAATATGTCATCACGGGAAATCTCTGCTATTACACATCAGAGTATAAATAGTATTGAAACAGCAAGAATAAGATTAAGAAAAAAACTTAATATTTCTAATAAAGACATTGGTTTAGCTGACTTCCTGTCTCAATTTTAAAATAAATTTATTCATAACAGCCTGTTTTCTCGGATATTATACCTGTATGTGCCGGTAATGTAAGGTGTAGTATTTTATTATGTATTGTTTTTATTAGGGTACATTGTAATATTGTATTGATTTTGTAATATCAATTTAGTTGTATTGCTTCATATATTTCTAAATCTTTGCAACGTAAAAAAACCGTAGTATGAAAAACGAAGTAAGAAGTCGTATGAAAAACAAAAAAAATATAGATAAAAGGAAAAATATAGATAATGAAATCCACTTATACATAGAAAGAAAAAAAGAAGAGAATTCAGCTTTAAAAAAATTACTAAATGCATTAAATAACTCTAAGAAAAGTGATGGTGTTAAAAACCATGAATGATTAAGAAAAAAATATATTTAACAAAACAAATATTTATGCCACAAGGAGAGTTAAATACTGAGATATTACTACAAAATAATGCCAGGTCTCAAGAACTTTTGTATAAACATTATGCACCAAAAATGTACGGAATATGTATGAGGTTTACAGGCAATCAAATGGAGGCAGATGATATTCTCCAGGATGGATTTATTAAAATTTTTACAAAACTGAAGGACTTCAGGAATGAAGGCTCTTTAGAAGGTTGGATCAGAAAAACAATTATTAATACGGCAATTAACTTTTACAGAAAAAAATTGAAGTATTCATATTTCGATGATATTGAAGGGTTGGAAGTTCCTGAAACAAAAGAAGAAAATATCTATGATAAATTATCTAAGGAAGAGTTGATCAAACTAATACAGGAACTGCCAAACGGATACAGAACTATCTTTAACTTGTATGTTATCGAAGGGTATTCGCATAAAGAAATAGGAAAAATGCTGAATATTTCTAATAATACTTCAAAGTCGCAATTAACAAGGGCAAGGAATATTTTACAAAGAAAAGTATTAGCATTGATGAAGGAGAAAGTTAAAGTTCCGTTTGAAAATTTCAGGGTTATTCGTAATGAAAAGATAAGATATCTCCCTGAGTTTTTAAAAGCAGTTTAAAAAATTTTTACTTTTACATGCAACTAAAATACTAAATAATAAATCTAAATAATAAACGTTATTTATATATAAGAATTAAAAGTAAGGTGTCTTTCCTTAATTGGTTTTGGTTAATAATTAGGTTTATTCTTTTCCTTTCTTAAATTGCCTTACTTTTAAACCGATGGGAGTTAAAATTCCCATCGGTTTTTTATTTACCGATAAAATATATTGACAAATAAACTATTTCATAATTTTTGTATCAGTAGTGGATTCTATTTGTATCGGTTATACCAGTTTGTTGAAAACTTTTAAAATAAATCTTGATTTAATAAAAAAAAATATTACCTTTACACTTTATTTCTCAGGTCAACAGATTATAAAAGATATTTTTAAGAAAAAGTAAGGTGAAATCCTTTAAATTGGTTTTGGTTAATAATTAGGTTTATTCTATTCTTCTTTTCATCACCTTGCTTAGAAGCAGGTGAGAGCAGTGCTCTTACCTGTTTTTTATTTTTTTTCTTTATACACGTAGAAAAAAGGTTTACCATGTAATGGATAAGGGTTTGCAAAAGTTGTGGCAGATACAATAAAATTATGGATAGAATCAACAATTAAACTGATTGCAGTATTTCTGATAGCAGTTCAATATCTACAGGTTTGGTAAGATAATTATCCATTCCGGATTTATAACTTCTTTCTTCATAATCTTTTATAGCATGGGCAGTCAAGGCAATAACCGGTATTTTGGGATTCCTGACATTTTCCTTTCCCGCCCTGATTGCTTCAGTTGCCTCGATACCATCCATTTCAGGCATTTCAATATCCATTAAAACGGCATCGAAATCTTCTTTTGAAAGCAAGTTCAAAGCTTCTATCCCATTACCTGCCACTTTCGAAGTATGTCCAAGACGTTTGAGAAAGGCAACAACTACCTGTGCATTAAGCAAATTATCTTCTGCAATAAGTACATAAAGAGTTTTCTTTTCGGGAGGTTTACTGAGAATAGTCTTAACTGATTTATCTTTGTCAACTTTAAATGTTACCGTAAAAATAAAATTACTGCCTTTTCCTTTCTCACTTTCAACCCATATTTCACCGCCCATTAACTCAATAAAACGTTTACTTATTGTTAAACCAAGTCCGGCGCCGCCATACCTTCGTCTTGAAGAGCTATCACCTTGTGTGAAATCTTTATAAATGAGTTTTTGTTTCAATTTGGAAATACCAATCCCGGTATCTTTTACCGAGAAACAAAGTTTAATTTTTTCATCTGCTATTAAATTCTCTTCAACTTTAATTGAAATTGCAACATCACCCCTGTCAGTAAATTTCATTGCATTCCCTAATAAATTGTAAAGAATTTGTCTTAAAGCATTAGGATCACCTATAATAAACCTTGGGATGTTTCCGGCTATCTCGTATGAAAGTTTAATGTCTTTGCTTTCAGCATCCAGATAATAAGCATTAACAACAGATTCAACCAATTCATTAATATGGAAAGTCACCTTTTTTAATTCCATTTTACCGCTTTCAATCTGGGAATAATCCAAAATATCCTTAATAAGCGCCAGAAGATGTTCTGATGAATCTTTGACCCGTTTAAGATTTTTCTGATGCTCAAGATTTAAATCCGATTTAATAGTTAAATCACAAAATCCGATTATTGCGTTTATGGGAGTACGGACTTCATGACTTATTGTAGCCAAAAACCTGTTCTTTGTTTCATTTGCAAGTTCTGCCTGTTTCTGGGCAATACGCCTGTATTCATTTTCTTCGCGCAATCTTTTAGTGCGTTCTTCAACCCTTCTCTCCAGATCGGCATTTAAGGCTCTTAGCTCCCTGTTCGATTTTGTTTTTAACCTGTACCGCGTCCATAATACAATAACAAACGAAATGGCAAGTAATGAAATAAAAACTATTACATTACGAATATTTTTTTCGCGCGTAATCTTTAATTCAAGTTCTTTTTCCGATATTGTTTTCTGATGTTCTTTCTCCCTTATCTCATGCCCAAATTGCAGTATGGATATTTTATTACTAGTTTCCTCATCAAACAATGAATCTTTCAATTTTGAATATTCAATGTAATATTCCAGAGCTTTTTGGTAATCGGCAAGGATTGTATATGTTTGAGAGAGTTGGTCAAGGGTTTCTCTTTGTATCCGTAAGAGAAAAATTTGTTCGGCTAAGTCTTTACTTTCATTAAGATATTGAATAGCCTGAGAATATTTTCCGGATTCCTTATAAGTTATCCCTATGTTTTTTAGAGTGACTGCAATCTGATTTTTATCTCCGATCTCCCGGCTTATAGCCAAAGATTGGTTGTAATAATCAAGGGCTTTCATATAATTACCCATACTGCGGTAAACATTTCCGATATTATTTAAAATTCCAGCCGGATGTTCTCCCTTATAATCTTTTTGTTGAGTAATTTGAAATGCTTCTTCATAAGTTGAAAGCGCTTTGTTATTATTATTATCATACCAGTAAATATTACCTATGGAGACTAAGGCATTGACAGTACATATCAGATCATTGTTTTCACGGCTTATTGTCAAAGCTTTATTATAGTTTTCAAGCGCCATGTCTTTTTTCCCAAGATTTCTGTAAACAACACCGGCGTTGATCAGGGATGTTGCTATCCCGGATTTATTATTAAACTCTTCGTAAATCTTTAAGGATTCAAGATGGTAATCTAAAGCTGTTGTATAATCTCCTAAAAAACTAAACACTTTACCAACATTATTCGAGCTTTTTGCAATTCCATCCTTATCAGCAATTTGTTCATAAATCTTTAGAGACTGCAGGAAAAAATCAAGCGCTTTTTTATTTTCTCCCTTTATTCTATAACCATCAGCGATGTTAAAAAGTGAAGCAGCCTGTCTTTTTAAATCCTTATTATATTGTGATATTTCCAATGCCTTAGTGGCAAGTTCTATGGTTTTATCGGGTTGCTGATTAAGGTATGATGATGAAAGGCGATTTAGTACATCTATTTGTTCTGCTCTGTCTGCCATATTAATTTTAGCATCCAAAGTATCAGTCTCTTTGTCAGTTGATTGAACAGCGTTGCAAAACAGTAAAATAACGACAAATATAAAAAGTAATTTAATTATTTTCAAGGCGCTTGTTTTAATAATTATTGTGAAATATAATTTCTCATAATGATAATATATGATTAAAGCAAAACGATTTTACGTAAATTTTTAATAATGGTTATAAAAAGTTTAAATTAATATTTAATGTAATCTGCAAGTTTTTGTGTATAATTGTGTCTATTACAAAAACAAAAACAAAGTTATTCTGTAAAATTTTCAATGTATAAATGTCAGATTCAGAGTTAACAGATAGGATCAGGAATCGCGATCATCAGGCATTTAAGGTGGTTTTTAATAAATACCAGAAAAAGGTATTTAATGCATGTATGGGTTTTCTTCATAATAAAAATGATGCAGAAGATATTACACAGGAAGTCTTTATAGAGATTTATAAATCTATTAACAAATTTCGTAAAGACTCCAAACTATCAACCTGGATATATAGAATTGCAGTTAATAAATCACTGAATTTCATTCGGGATAATAAGAAATCGAATTGGCTCAAAAGTGTTGAAACTTTATTTTCTGGAGCGAAAAATCCTGAAATAGCAATAAAATATAATTTAAGCGACGATCCGGGGAAAATAATTGAAAATAAAGAAAGGGCAGTAATGTTGCATAAGGCAATTGGCTCATTGCCCAAAAACCAGAAGATAGCTTTTACACTGAATAAATATGAAGACCTCTCGTACAAGCAAATTGCTGAAGTAATGGAGTTGTCTTTATTTTCAATTGAATCATTAATTCACAGGGCAAAAATGAATCTCCAGAAAAAATTATTGAATTATTATAAAATTAATTAAATCGTCAGTGCAAGTTTTTTTTAAAAATAGTGTCAAAAAATTAAATTAAACAGAAATGAATTGCAAGGAAGTAAATAGCAACCTGATTTTTTATATCGAAGGCGAATTACAGCCTGATAAAAAAACGGAAATAAATGAACATCTGCAGAGTTGTCAGGATTGTAATAAATTATTCCTTGATATAAAGGAAACATTTACAATAATAGAAAAGGAGAAGAAGATAAAACCAAATCCATTTCTTTTTACCAGGATACAGCAACAGATAAGTAATTTGGAAGAACAAAAATCATCATCTGTATTACAGCCAAATTTTATTAAGATTTTGCAGCCCGTAACCTTATCATTATTGCTTCTGTCGGGTATTTTTTTCGGAATATTTTTGGGCAGCTCATTTCAAAAGCAGGAACAAAACCAAACAATCGTGCATCAAACCGATGAGTTTTATTTGAACGATTTTCAACTTGAAAAAATTGAAACTTTTTTATTAACCGAAGAATAACATACTAAATGGACTACTTCAAAAAGAATAAGATATTAATATGGGTAATAATAATACTGCTTGCAATAAATATTGCAACTATTGCCACAGTTATTTACCATGTTTATATTATAGAAAATAATATCAGGAAACCTGAAAGGATTATGATTCCTGATTACGGATTGGGACGTTTTTTCAGGGAGGAATTGAATCTGACAAGGGAACAACAACAGCAATTCAGGTCTTTCAGGCAAAATTATCGTTTGCAGGCAAGCAAGATCACAAAACAGATGCAGGAAAAAAGACTGGAAATGTTAAATGAATTGTCAATTGAAAACTCCGATACAATCAGGTTGCATCAAATTGCTGATGAAATTGGAGCGTTTCACAGGGAATTAAAGCATCTCACATTTGAGTATTACCTGAATCTGAAAGATATTTGTAACGATCAACAATGCGATAAGCTGTTCAGAATGTTCAAAGCCATGCAAAATTCAGAATGGGAGCTAAAATGCAGGAGAGATACTTTTGCACCCGGTTCACACGGCAGACGAAACATGATAAAAAATTAAATAATATCAAATAAATTATTCAATAACATTTAAAACTAAATTAAAATGAAAAAACTTAAAGTAAAAACAATCACAGTTGTAGTAGCGGCATTGCTACTAAGTTTAAATGCAAATGTATTTGCACAATCCGGCATAGGCCGGGGAGACGGAAGAGGAAACAATCCTAATCAGCAAATGGGATATTTTTGCAATATTCCTGATTTGACTGAGGATCAGCAAAACCAGATAGATAAATTAAGAATAGCCCATATAAAAGAGATGCAGGACATCAGGAATCAGCTCGGTGAAAAAAAAGCAAAGCTGCAAACCCTGCAAACAGCAGATAATGCGGATATGAACGAGATTAACAAACTAATTGAAGATATGGGAACCATCAGGATAGAAAAGCAGAAAAAAGCCGCTGCTCACCGTCAGGCAGTTCGCAATCTTTTAACAGATGAGCAAAAAGTATATTTCGATACCAAACGCAGAGGCAGTGGCGCCGGAATGGGTAAAGGATGTGGTTTCGGACACGGTCAGGGCAGAGGTAATGGCTTGGGAAAAGGAAGTTGCCGGAGATGGAATTAAACTGGAAATAATTAAAAATTAAAACCCCGGAAAGAACTGTTATAAAAAAATTCCGCTGTAAATTATAAATTTCGGATAATGGTTTGGCAAGTAAAAAGCGTCAGTACTGACGCTTTTTACTTGCTTTTTTAATTTCAACTTTTATTTCTCTTTTTTTACTACATTTGAACCAATTATGTATTATATATTTGTAGTATCGGACGGAACAGGACGCACGGCAGAGCAGTCGCTCAATGCCGCGCGTACACAGTTTGAAGGAATCGATGTGGAAATTATTCGGAAACCCGGTATCCGTACCAAAGAACAGGTGTTGGAGGTTGTTACTGAAGCTGTTAATCATAAGGCATTTATCGTTCACACACTTGTTTCTGACGAAATGCGAAGTGTAATGATACGTACAGCCCGTAAACACAATGTTGAAACCATTGACCTTATGGGTCCTTTGCTGATGAGGCTTTCAATTCAGTTAGCAAATGCTCCTTCTGAAAAGCCCGGTTTGTTTCATGAAATCAATAAAGATTATTTTAAGCGTATAGAGGCTGTTGAATTTACCTTTCGTCATGATGACGGGATGAGGATACATGATATAGATAAGGCAGACATCGTTTTGTTAGGGGTTTCACGAACATTTAAAACTCCGCTGAGTATTTTTCTTGCCATGAAAGGCTGGTTAGTTGCCAATGTACCAATTATCTGGGGCATTGATCCGCCTTCTGTAATATATGAGATCGATCCTGAAAAAGTATTTGGATTTACTACTTATCCCGGTCGTTTATCACAATTGCGAAAAGTCAGGCATGATTACCTTGGGGGAGCAACAGGCGAGTATGCCGAATATTCGTATGTGAGCAAAGAATTAAGATATGCCCTCCGCATATACAGCCGACAGCCTTTATGGTCCGTCATTAATGTTACCGGCAAAGCTATTGAAGAGATTGCCTCCGAAATTCTTGCAATAACAGGAAAAAATGAAAAAGATTAAAAAGTATTATTTGAAGCTGACTAAATAATATTTTGCCTTTAATCTTCAACTTTATCCGGTTAAAGTTCTATTTATTATATTTGCATTTTTCAATTTAACCGTATATGTCGTTTTTTACATCCGTTAAATCTTTCCCGCGTACATTCTGGCTTGCTAATACTATGGAACTGTTTGAGCGGTGGGCATATTACGGGATGTTTGCCGTGCTTTCCGTTTATCTTACCGATCCTGTTTCAAAGGGAGGATTGGGCTTCAGCCAGGAACAACGAGGAATAATGCAGGCAGTTGTAACCGGTATCCTTTACCTGCTGCCTATTATCGGTGGCGCCATTGCCGACAGGTTCGGGTTTCGTAAAGTTTTATTAGCGGCATTTGTTACGCTGGCATCGGGATATTTTGCTATGGGGCAGTTTCATGCGTATGCGCCTGTTTTTGTTGCTTTCCTCGTTGTTGCTGTGGGTGGGGCAATTTTTAAACCTGTTATTGTTGCAACCGTTTCCAAAACAACAGCAAAAAATTCAGACACACTTGGGTTTGGAATATTTTATATGATAGTAAATGTCGGTGGATTTATTGGCCCTTATGCAGCCTCAAAATTGCGTGATATTGACTGGCAATTGGTGTTTTTAATGTGTGCGGTTGTAATCCTTATAAATCTTGTTTTGTTATTTTTTTATAAAGAACCTAAAACAGGAGATAAAAAGAAAAAAGAACCTTTGTCGCAGGCTATTAAACAAATCCTGAAAAATACTGCTATTGTTTTAAAGGATACGAAATTTGTATTATTTCTGCTGATCATTGTAGGATTCTGGACAATGTACATGCAGTTATTTTTTACGATTCCTGTTTATATTACCCAATGGATTGATACATCAGTAGTTTACAACAGGCTTGGGATTCTTAAAAATCTTATTGGCTTTATTGAAGATGGAACAGGAATAATCAGGCCTGAAATGATGATAAATGTTCCTGCACTGACTATCATTATTTTCCAGGTAATAGTGTCAAGCATATTGACCAATGTGAAACCGGTTAAGTCAATGATAGTCGGTCTAATTGTGGTTGCGGTTGGTATGGGGCAAATGGCATTCTATGTAAGCGGATGGTACATATTAATGGGTTTGGTAATCCTGGCTTTCGGCGAAATGGCAAGCTCGCCGCGAATACAGGAGTACATCAGCAGGATAGCACCAAAGGAAAAAGTCGCATTATACATGGGGTACAGTTTCTTGCCTCTTGCCGGAGGTAATCTGCTTGGCGGACTTTTATCGGGTAAGCTGTATGCTGAAATGTCGGATAAATATGCTTTTCTGCGGGATTATCTCGTTAGAGAAGGCATAGAGAAAATGGATCAGATAACAAATATAGATGATGCCGTTCTTTTTACCCGGAGTATGGATAAACTGAATATGTCTTCCGGACAATTAACAGATTTACTTTACCAGACTTACGATCCGGGATCCATCTTTCTAATCTTCGGCGGGATTGGTATTGCTACTTCTGTTTTGTTGATTTTATATAATAAATTCATTTTATCAAAGTGAGTATTAGCCTTAACACCAGTCTTCAGTCTTTAGTTTGCCGACTGTTGACTGCCGACCAATGTCAATAAGTTAAGAAAATAAACCGGTTAATTACTTGGTAGTTAACTGGTTAATTTGTATATTTGGACATGTTAAATCTAAAAAATATACAAACATGTCAAAATTAGCAAAATTTCCTATGGGTCAGGCAAA
>JADHVR010000139.1 GCA_016783885.1 Bacteroidales bacterium | reverse complement strand
TCTTCTAAATCAAATTTTTTCATTTTTTACTTGTTTATTGATTATTGTATGTTGCTTATTGAATGTTTTTTTGCAAATCCACAATTAGTAAGCGATTGCTGAATAATATGTAACTTGCCATTTATGGCGCTATGTTATTCGTTATAAGTTAAAAGTTATTTGTTATAAGTTATGAGTTATAGTAAATACCGGAATAACTATTTTCAGGCAAGGGGCTGTTTCTTTTAGTACGGGTTTCAATAATCTTCCAGTACTGCGTGTTGAATATAGTTCCCGGCTGTAAAAACCCAACATGAACCCCGTTTACCGAAAACGGGTTATTATTTCTGACCTCGTGATAATCAGAAAAGCTGACCCATCTGGTGTTAACCACTGTAACCGAACCGCTTCCAATAACCTCAAACTCATTATTAGAATTGATAATAATAGCCGTGTCTTCATCAATACCAATGCCTCGTAAACTATAGCCTGACAGCAGAAATTGCGTTAGGCGTTGCAATCGTATTCTCGCAGAAAAATGCGTATCCACTGTAATATTTTTCAGGAAACCAAATCCTCTGTCGTGCCTTACTTCGCCCTTAAAAAGTCCTTTATCATCACCGCTATATATTAAGGGGTCAGATGCTGCTGCGGCTCCGGCGCTTGTTCCGGCAATAGTTACACCACTCTTGTAAAGCCTTAAAATTTTCCTGTGCAATTTGGTATCAGATAAAATATCAACCAGCTTAACCTGGTCGCCACCGGTAAAGAAGACTATATCAGTATCGGTTAGCTTCTTCAAATATTCATTCCTGTTAGCATCACTACGGGTTCTCACATCAATAACCTCAATTATTTCTACTCCGAGATCCCTGAAAGCATAGTAATAATTATTTCCCAAATCGGAAGGATAAGATGAAGCTGTTGGTATTACAACAACCTTCCTTGCATTATTCAACCTGACAGTTTCCTTCAGAATAATCTTTTCCTGTGACTTATCTTCAGCGCCTCCTATTAAAACCAAATATCCTTTTTTCTGCATCGAAAATTTAAACTATTAACACATTAATTATCATTTAACGCATTTGTAATTGCATCAAGAAATTGCTGTCTTTTGAACGGTTTGGAAATATAGCCATCCATACCTGCGTCAATACACAAATCCTTATCCGATTTCATGGCAAAGGCAGTTAGCGCGATAATTGGTATATGAATCCCTTTTTTGCTCTCTTTTTCCCTGATAATACTTGTTGCCTCATAACCATTCATTACCGGCATTTGAATATCCATTAGAATAAGGTCATATTCATTATTATTATATTCTTCTATTACTTTTTCTCCATCATCAACAACTGTTATTTCCCAACCCTGCGATTTTGTTATCGCTTTTATTAAAAACTGGTTTGCTTCATTATCTTCGGCAAGAAGGATTTTGATTTTTCTTGATTCAGGTTCCTTGTTTTCTATGGGCATATTCATAGCTATTTTTGGTTTTGTTATTGTTTTGGTTTTGGTTTGAAACGGTATATTTATAATAAATTTACTACCTTTTCCAATTTCACTTTCTACAATAATACTTCCGTGTAAAAGATCAATTAATTTTTTTGTTATAGCAAGCCCTAATCCGGTTCCATCTATTTTCTTTGTTAAGTAATAATCAAGTTGTTTAAATTCGTCAAATATCTTTGAAAATTGATCCTTATCAATACCTATGCCTGTATCTTCAACTATTATTTTGGTTTGAACTTTATCATCTGATTTTTTCGACATGACAGAAACATTAACATATCCTTTTTCGGTAAATTTTACAGCATTGCTGATTACATTATAAATGATTTGCTTAAGTTTAAAATGATCACCAAATAAATCATTTTCATCAATATCATCTTGGTTAACTATTAACTGAAGATTCTTCTTCTTAAGAGCCTGCTCAAAGAAGTCAACAATATCTTTTATCACTTCACTCATAATGAAACCAGATTCCATAAGAGTTATTTTACCGGCTTCGATCTTTGAGTATTCAAAAATATCATTAATAATTTGCAAAAGCTGATTTCCGGAGCACTCAATCATTTGCAGTAACCTGGCTTTTCTATCATCGGTTTCCTGGCTGATCAGCATTTCCGAAAATCCCATGATGCTGTTGAGCGGTGTACGAATTTCATGGCTCATGTTCGCCAGGAACTGATTTTTTGAATTATTGGCTTTTTCTGCTTCTATTCTTGCGTTTTTTAAACTTTCTTCAACAAAGTATCTCTTTTGTTCAAGTGAAAGGGCTTTTGCAAGCGAACCAATAATCTTTATTTCTGTATCAGTAAATTTTCTTGGTTTAACATCAACAATGCATAGCGACCCAATTGCCTGCCCGTCAATAATAACAGGATGCCCGAGATAAGACCTTAAGCAATATTTTTTAACATTGGGATCGGTATGGAAATACTCTGTTTCTTTCAGTTCTTCAATTACTACAGGTTTGTTTTTCCCCTTAATTGTTGCTTCGTAACATATATGTCCGCCGGGAGTATCATTTTTCTGTAAATCATCAGGCGCATTAAATTCAGACCAAACAATCAATGATTTATTCTCGTCATCCAGACGATTATATAAAGAACAGACACCTTTAAGTATTTCACCGGTCTTTCTGACGATAATATCAATATTTTTTAAAGAATCAACACCCAATTCGAGAAACAGGTGATTAAGATTGGCAATCTGAACTTCTGCAATTTTTCTGTCTGTACAATCTGAAAAAAATACAATTTGTTCATCCTCCGCAGTAATAATAATAAAGATATCATACCATCTGTCAACCGGGTCTATATAAAGCTCCAATTCAAACCGTGAACCCGGGAATACTTTACTACTGTATTCCTTAAATACCTTGTTGAGCTTTGGCATTATTTCAGGAAACAGCACGGAAATTTTCTGTCCTACTAATTCCTGGCGGTCCCTTCCTGATTTTTTTTCAAAAATATCGTTAACATCAAGGAGCATCAAATCAACCTGTTTGCCATCATTGTTACGAACAATTTTCTGACGGGAAAAAGCAAAAGGAAGATTATCAGGATAATCTTGATGGTTTTCTTCAGATTTTTTTATAGCATCAAACAACATTTTATTCTTAAAGATTCACAAAAACTGATTATTAAACAAAGTGCAAAATTACATATTTTTAAATTGAAGATCATTTCTTTCAATTAATCTATTTCAACCCCAAAAAAGATTTTATCCTGAACTCAGATAAATACTGCTTGATATTATCAGTACTGATACCAATAGCCAGTAAAGTGGAAGTAGAGGCAAGAATGATATCCGGTTTATTTTTAACATTATTTTCATCAAATAACGCAACATCCTTAAGTGATATCAAATCCTGGGTTTTCCCGCTTTTAGATATAACAAGCTTGTTGGCTTTAATAAAAACTGTTTGACCTCCTTTGTTTATAAATTTGGTTACCGCTTTGTTGTCAGCTTGTTTACTGAATAATACCGGTTGGCTGAATAATCTTTTTTCGGTGTCAAGCACCAAAGGATCATCAGCATTTAAAACAGAAAAGCCATCTTCGTAAACCTGTTCGGCAACAACGGATTTGGCATAAGCGAGATCTTCGATATAGCGGATATCATTTTCTCCTATATGCTCTTCACCTACATTTAAGAAAATCCCAACATCGGCATATTCATAACCAAGTCCTTTTTGCAAAATACCTTCACACGATGTTTCAACGATAGCACAATCAATAGTTGGATCCTTTAAAATTAGTTGCGCATGTTCGGGGAATGTCATATTCCCTTTTTTCAGGCATTTTCCACCAATAAATATCCCGTTGGAAGTAGCCAGTCCGGTTTTATATCCTTCTTTTTCCAGGCAATAATCCAGGAAGTGAGCAGTAATTGTTTTTCCGACGGTTCCGGTAATTGAAATCAACGGAACACGTGTTTTCGCTCCTGCCGGGAAAAGCATATCCAACAGAGGAGCAGCTACATTCCTGCTTTCGCCCACTGCCGGATTAATATGCATCCTGAAATCAGGAGCGGCATTTACCTCTACAACAACACCGCCCTGGTCAGTTATCGGTTTATTTATCTCTTTTGTAATAATATCGATACCGGCGACATTCAGCCCTATTATTTTTGCAGCCCTTTCAGCAATAAATATATTAAACGAATGTACCTCGTCAGTTACATCTGTTGAAAAACCACCTTTTTTAGGATTTCCTGAGTTTTTTAAAAAAAGGTTTTCACCTTTCGGTAATACGGAATTTAATTCATATACTTTCTTGTTTAAAATGCGATCCGTTTCAGCATCAATTTCAACTTTCGACAGTTTTCCTTTATCTCCAAACTCCCTGTCGGGGTTACTATTTAATTCTTCGATCAATTCATTAATGGTTTTTTTTCCGTTGCCGGTTATTTTTGGAGGCTCAAGCCTGCCGGCTGCAATAAATTTATTATCAATTACAAGCAAGCGAAAAAAATAATTTTTAACATATTGTTGAGCTACAACGTAATCATCACATTCCTGAGCATATTGAAAAGCCTCCTTAATATCTTCCGGTGTTTCGATATTTATTGTTGTATTTTTTCCTAAATAACCTTCTACCGGCTTAATAACAATAGAATTTTTGATTCTTTTTTGAAATGAAATAATATCTTCAAAATTATCAGTCTTAATTGTTTCCGGCACTTGAATTCCCGCTTCATTCAGCATCCGGTTCGATAAATAATTATTATCGGCAGTTTCAACCGCAATCAGATTAGTATCCGAAGTTATTGTTGCCCTTATGTTTTTATGATATTTCCCCGTGCCTAATTGTACCAGGTTAAATGCATCCATTCTAAAATAAGGAATGCCTCTTTTCTTTGCTTCATCGATAATCGCTTGTGTGCTGGGTCCAAACATCCTTAATTCCCTGATATTAATTAAGGATTCAATTATTTCAAATACATTGAATGGTTTATTTAAAAGAATGGAATTCACTAAGTTGAAAGCAGCCTTTCCGGCATAAACCCCTGCAACTTCATCAAAATACCTGAAAATGACATTGTAAACTCCCTGTTCAAGTGTGCTTCTGGTTTTACCGTAAGCCACATCCATTCCGGCAAGGGTTTGCAGTTCAATGGCTATATGTTCAGTAACATGACCAAGTAATGTTCCTTCTTTCAACCGTTTTAAAAATCCGCCGGGTTTACCTACAGAACAATGATGTTGGTATAGTGATGGTAATATTTTAATTAGATTATCGGAAAATCCTTCAATCCGGTTAGTAAAAACCTCATCATATTCACCCAAATCCATTCTGAATAATATAATGGGACCCCCGCTAAAATAATTAGCCCCATGATATACCTGTATTTTCCTGACTTTTAACGGACCGTCAATAAGCTGGTATTGATTATAAATTTCAAGGTTTGATTGCATTATAAGTTACATCTTAAAACTGCAAAGGTATGTATTCCAATAATTAGAATTATGGCAGAAAATATCTGTTTTTGAAAAGTTTATTAATACTCATCGTATTACTTAAAAATTAAAAAATAATTGTTTTATAATTGCTGGTAATCCGCTCTTTGGTTTTAATGCCTTTCTCCAAGTTATTAGTTGAAGCTACATTAAAATAATGTTCTAAAATAGGAGTCAGTATTTTTTCCTCAATCTTCATTTCTTTTTGCATCCAATTTTTTTATAGCATCTTCTAAAGTTTTAGTCTCTGTTTTTTCAAGAATTAGTTGTTCGTATTTTTTACTAAATTCTGTTATAATTCCATTGTTCTTTGCTGATAACAAATACCTTATTCCATCCTCACCCTTTTTCCCTGCATCTTTTAAAATTGAGTCAATCGCTAATTCAGCTAGAATTTCAGGATTTATTGTTCCATCAATATTTTTTCCAATAGAAGTATAAATTACAGTTTCAACATTTTTAAAATTATTTATTGTTTTCACTACGACTTGATTTATTGTAGGATTTTTTGGTTCAACATATTCCTTTTTATCACCAATCTTATGTCTTTCTCGTCTCCATAATATTGATTTAGCATAATTCAAGTCGGTTGTATTTTTTAGAACTAGGATAATTGCACTAACTTCATTTCCAAAACTCTCTGTTAGTATTAGGGTAGGAGCACCATTTCTAGATTTGCTTGTTCTTGCATACTCAACTTTAAATGGAGTTCTGCATGAAATACGGTCGATAATTAAAGGTTCAATTTCTTTTCCTGGATTATTAATCAATGAACCATATGCTAAAATCCCGATTTTATACATTTTTAGTTTTCAGCTTGCATATAACGTCAGTTTGTCTAAAAACCCTCCGTTTTATCAGAATTCAGGCAAATATAAGCCGATTTAAGGGTGCTTTGAAAAAATCAGTAAATATTTTATTGTAAAATAAGTTTTTGTTAAATCGGCTTAATCTGGCCCGTTTT
>JADHVR010000138.1 GCA_016783885.1 Bacteroidales bacterium | reverse complement strand
ACTTTTGGTTTGCTCAAAGGTAGCGCCAGGTGTTTGTTGTTTATGTTTTACCGTTTCTGAAATTAAACTTAAATCATGGCTGTGATAAGGAATTAAAGCTGATGGCAACAACGAAAAAGTGCGATGTTTTGGTTTCCGATGTCCTTTTTTTTGACACAACCATCTTGCAATGGGAACATTTTTATAAGTTTTAAATCCGAAGACAAGTTTTTTTCGATAATAAAATCCAATTCGAACAGCACAATCTTTTCCACTACAAAGAGGACATTGTTCGCTGTAATCAGGAAAGTCATAACTTTCTTTTGCTGTGGCGATATAATTCGCCATCGAATCGACTAAAAAAAAAGGAATTTGAATATAGGCTGCCAGGGAAATGTTTGTTAGATGTTTATTTAATGTTGACTATTTTTTAAATCTTTAATATAACATTTTCCCTGGTATTGTTTATAATATTTCTTGTGATTTTTGTTACTTGGGGGTGAAAGAGGGATCAAAATAACAATTCATACTTCTAAACATCCTGATATAATTGAACTTATAATTATAAAAACGTCAAAGGAATGATCAAACCGTATCAAATCAATCAATTTTTATCAATCATTGAAAAATATAATTTGAAATGAGAGATTTTATATTAAAAAAATATGCGCAATTACTTGAAGCCCTGCAGGATTGGGGCTTTTTTTTTGTTCCTTTTAAAGAGTTTTTGGAAAAGCCAATTAATAGCTTAATTATTCTAAGACATGATGTGGACATCTTGATTGATGAACGTAGATCGTTGAACGATGAGCGAATAATAATAAAACTAAGAAGAATATGATTATGATGGATTTTTCTCTACACATATACACAAATTTATTGCTCGCTTTATTAGATAAAGCATATACTTTTCAACCTTTTGGGGAGTTTATTGAAAGTCAGAAGAATAAAACTATTGTTATGAGACACGATGTAGATAGGATACCTAATAACTCTTTAGAAACGGCAAACATTGAAAATGAATTGGGAATTAAAGGGACGTATTATTTTCGTGCTGTTCCGGAAAGCTATGATGAGAAAATAATAAAACAGATAGCTGATTTGGGGCATGAGATTGGGTATCATTATGAGAGCCTTTCCACCTGCGGTGGAGATTTACGATTGGCGATTGACGATTTTAGATTTAATCTAAAGAAGTTAAGGGAGATTTGTCCTGTTAAAACAATTTGTATGCATGGGAGTCCGCTCTCTAATTATGATAACCGGTTGCTTTGGGAGAAGTATGATTACCGTGATTTTGGGATTGTTGGCTCGCCCTGTGAAATAAAATATCTGTAACTTTCAAAATTATTTAAAAAATTGTAAGAAATAGCAATTTAACTAACTTTTTATAATGATTTGAATTTCACAGGGCAGGCCTTATTTTGAAATTGATTTTTTTAAAGTGCTTTGTTTGACGGATACGGGGAGATCATGGAATAATGAAAATTATAATGTACGAACTAAAATCAAAAATAGGAAGGTTGGAAAAGAAAGGGGAAGGATGGGAGAACTTTGGACCGTTGAACGCACAGTCTTTATTCATTATAAAAATATAGGTAACTGTACAGGTTTTAATACTTTAGTGCACAGTCTTTATTCATTATAAAAATATAGGTAACTGTACAGGTTTTAATACTTTAGTGCACAGTCTGTATTTCCTTATTATTTAGATAATGTAACTGTACGGGCATAGTTCTTTATACCATATTAAATAAGGAAACTATACAAGCACAGTCTGTATTTCCTTAATATTTATACAATGTAACTGTACAGGCCTGCCCTGTAGGGAGCTTGCTGCCTGTCCCGCTTTTTTATGCGGGAACCGTTCAAGGATGATGGACGAGCGAGATTAAAAGGGAAATTGAAAATAAGGCTTGCATTTTTAGAGGAAAAGATATAAATTTAATAAAAAGTTTTAGAAATTGTATATGAAGGAAAAATTAATGAGTGTGAAAACGGCAAAGATTCATACGCGTATGGAGCCAGACCTTAAGAAACGAGCCCAGCGTATTTTAAATAAGTTAGGTATTTCCACTACTGATGCAATCCGTTTATATTTTCAACAGATTGTTGATAGTAATGGGATCCCGTTTGAGGTAAATACTCCGAATGAAAAAACTTGCCAGGCAATGGATGATGCGCGAGAAGAGAATGATTTAACGTCTTACAAGTCTCCTGAAGAATACTTCAAAGCAAACAACATTTAAGGCAGTATGCTCGAGTTACGCGAAACGAACTGTTTCAAAAAAGATCTTAAATTAATGAAAAAGCGCGGCAAATCATTTCATCGCTATAAAGAAATAATTACTTCACTGATAAATGAACAGGAGTTGCACATCAATTTTGGAGCTCATAAGTTGACTGGTGAGTGGGTTGATTTTTGGGAAGGACATATTGAACCGGATTGGCTGTTAATTTATCGTAAAACTAAAACTTCAATAATTCTCACAAGAACAGGTACACATTCTGATCTGTTTTCCTAATACAATAATTATATCAATTAAGATGAGAGATTTTACTTTAGAAAGATATAAATCATTACTCAAAGCCCATTTGGATAGGGGCTTTTTTTTTGTTTCATTTGAAATGTTTTTGGAAAAACCTAATAGAAGTTTAATTATTATCAGGCATGATGTGGATAAATTGCCAGATAATTCATTACAAACTGCAATAATTGAACACAAGTTAGGAATCAAAGGAACTTATTATTTTCGTTCAGTTCCAGAAAGTTTTAATGAAAAAATTATTAGGCAAATAGCCGAGTTGGGGCATGAGATTGGGTATCATTATAAAAACCTGTCTACAACGATGAATGATGATCGAAGATTGTTGAACAAAAAGAAAGGAAGATCGGAAGTGATGAAAGCAGAAGGCAGAAGTCAGATGTCAGACGTCAGAGAACAGATGGCGGAAAACGTTAGAATGGAAAAAGGGAAGATCGAGCGTAGCGGGGATAGAAGCAGAAAAAATTTTAAAAATACTGATGATATTCCTTCTTGGTTATTTGAAAGGGCGATTGAGGATTTTAGAATTAAATTGGAGAAATTCAGGGAGATTTATCCGGTGAAGACGATTTATATGCTTGGCAGTCCGCTTTCTAATTATGATAACCGGTTGCTTTGGGAGAAGTATGATTACAGGGATTTTGGGATTATTGGCTCGCCCTGTGAAATAAAATATCTGTAACTTTCAAAATTATTTAAAAAATTGTAAGAAATAGCAATTTAACTAACTTTTTATAATGATTTGAATTTCACAGGGCAGGCCTTATTTTGATATTGATTTTTCGGAAGTGCTTTATTTGACGGATACGGGGAGGCGGTGGGATGGGGGGGATGTTAGTGTTAGGGATAAAATCGAAAATAGGAAGTTTGGAATGGAAAAAAGGAAGGACGGAAGGGTGGAAGGATGGAAGGACTTTGGAACGATGAACCCTGAAACGATTAACGCCTGCCCTGTAAGGAGCTTGCGACTGTGCAGGGATGATTGTCGATTGACGAGTGAAAAAAATAGAACGATGAATGAAAAGTTGGGATTGCGGTTTCTTTCAACGCAGGATATTATTGATGCGGCTTTTGCTGACAAGTTACCGGATAAGATTATGATTACGGTGCATCCGCAGAGGTGGAGTGATTCTTTTTTGCCGTGGATTAGGGAACTGGTTTGGCAGAATTTTAAAAATCAGGTGAAAAAGTATGTAGTAAGGAGTAAGCAGTATGAAGCTTTGGAACCTTGGAACGTTGAATGATGATAGATGAATGATGAATCTCTGGAACGATGATTGTTGATTGATGAATTCTCATATGACGTAAATTGTTATGTTCGATCCTTCGTAAATCATAAATCGTTAATCTTTGTTCGCAAATCAGTTTTTTCTTTCAATTTATAGATGACGCAACTTACTTATAATATAAACTTACAGTATTTAAGTTGACGGCTATGCCCCCTACTCCCGCCCTTCCAAAAAGATGATTTACGATTGCACAGTCTGTATTCATTATAAAAATATTAAGGTAACTGTACAGGTTTGCCCTATTAGGAGCTTGCGAGTGTATAAGGAATGATTACCCAAAAAATAAACAATTTACAATCCCGTTAATAGAAAATCCAAATACAGCTTGTTTTTTAGGTTAGAATGATGTAAATTTGTTGTGATAAAGAATATTTGGAGATTAAACTTTTAACTTTTATCATTATTTTAAAGCTATTAGGGATTTTAGAGAAATTAAAAAGGGCATTAAAATGGAAACTAATAATGATATAGAGAAATTATTTAATTCTTTAGCTTCGGAAGAAAAAACGTCTATACTTACTCATGGTATGGCATTTTATATGTCAGCTATAAAGAAAAGATTATTTCTAGCCCAGTCAAAAGTACATGGGTTTGAGGAAAAATACCATACTACTATTGAAAAACTTGAAATAAATGGCCTGCCAGATGATGCTGGATTTGAAATGCATGAGGATTATATTATGTGGCATCATTGGAATGACATTTCCAATAGATTGGAGAATCGGATAAAAAATTATCAAGGTTCTGAAATGATTGAGCTATCTATTGCTGAGGCGTTAAATGGTAGCGATTGAACGTTTATTGGATATAGAGACAAAATTTGTTTCTATTGTTCAAAGAATTATATTTTTAGAAGCTGAGGATGAGGCGTTACGAATTATTCTTTACCTAAAAGATGGTACTAATCTACGAGTTGCCGAAAAATGGAATCAAGATATTCTTGAAAAGTATAGTTATTATTGGCTTTCATCAAAAAATGAATTAATAATAGGTTGGGATAATGCTCCACATCATACTAAAATAGATACATTCCCCCATCACCGGCATGTTGGAAATCAGAAAAACATGCAACCTTCTAATGAAACCTGCCTGGAAGAGGTTATCAACTTCATTTTAAATTATGGAAAATAGATGGTTTTGAATTTGATGATTGGTTATTCAATATGAATTTAATTATGGGCGATATGGAAATATTTCTTTAACTGGTGTATTTAAATTAAACAAGGAGAGTTTCCCTGTTCCGCCTGTCACCTATAACATTGTTAATCGGTTTTTAGCTTATTATTTTCTGAATAATCAAACACGGTTTTGTTTAACATTAGAAAGCTATAAAAATCCGGATCATTATTTGAATCGGCTGAATGAAGGTTCTGCTTTTACGTTTTCGGTTGGAGTTAGTTATAGGATGTTTGGAACGATCCCGGAACGTTGAATGATGATCGTTGATTGATGAAGGTTTGGAACGATGATTGTTGATTGATGATTGTCGATTACCCAGCTCCCCCCCTTTGGGATTGTTGAACGACCTTGGAACGAATAACGATGATCGGCGAGAGACGAGCGAAAAAACAATGAATGAAAAGTTGGGATTTCGGTTTCGTTCAACGCAGGATATTATTGATGCAGCATATGCCGGTAGATTACCGGATAAGATTATGATTACGGTGCATCCACAGCGGTGGAGTGCCTGCCCCGTGAAACTTATTTCTTTATTTCATGGGGATTCGTTTTTGGCCTGGGGTAAGGAACTGGTTTGACAGAATGCAAAAAATATTATAAAGAAATATTTTTTAGTACATAGGGAAAGGTAAATAGTGAATAGGGGAAAGATGGAAATGGAAGGTTGGAAGAATCTTGGAACTATGAACGATTCCGGAACGTTGAGCGATGAAACTTAGGAACGATGAGCGTTGGTGCGCCAAGTAAAGCTTAACATCTCTGACAGAGTGAAAGTCTTTGTTGGGTAAGGCTTAACCAGCCGCCCATACCGAGTGTTGAAGGTATGTAGGATAGGCGTTATTTCTGATTGTTCAAACTCGAAGGAAGTAGCAATGCCGAACGAAGTACCTTAAGCGTACACAGGCGACCGAAGGAAGTGCCTGTGGTAGAATCATGTAGACCGTAGGAGTGCCCGCACGCTCTGAAACTGTTTAGCCTCGAAACCATCAGATATTAGTTACAGTTGGTGATAGCGTCATCGCGTTTAGAAACCAATATGGAAGTAATCGTTAATGGTGAGATTGCTTTCGGGCTGTCGGGGTTTGAAAGTGTGGTATGCATGGAGAGAGATGTTAGAGAACTTGGGAGACCCTATCTGCTCCTATTAGAGAAAGGTTAAGATTATATGGTATGCAAGTACTGAGACACGTAAGGGGAAACTCGGACACAACCTGACTTGATGCCTAAGTAATATTGATCAAAGCAAAGAGATAGGCAGGACAGTACGAAAGGAAGTCTGGCGATAGGGAGTCGGATCAGCTCATAGTACTCGGAGAATGGGAGAGCCATTTACATGGGAAAGGGGCTGACAGTAATACGTAGCTCGCAAAGAACACATTAACCGGATAGTCAGATCGGAGAATTAATGCGAATCTCACTGCGGGGAATAGCGAACA
>JADHVR010000137.1 GCA_016783885.1 Bacteroidales bacterium | reverse complement strand
AACAACTAATCAATGAAAGGATAAGTGGATTAGAATGGTGCAATGTCGATGACGCTGGATACTTGTCAATAGCATTCTACCGAGCAACTATAATATCCGATGAACAAATAAACACCGTTATAGAGTGCTTAAATGCCCTCTAACGGCAAAGTATAAGGTTAGTACGCTTTGCACAAACGTTTAAATTAAAGTACTGACCATCACAAGCGTATTAACTTTATACAGTGTTGTACGCTTTTAAAATTACGACAATGGATGATAATAAACCACTACAAGAAAAAATTATAGCAGGAACTGATAGCTTAAAAGACTTGGCTATTTACTTATCTGGTGTAAAAGATGGAAAAGGGAACTTACTACCACTTGGTACAGTAGTATTAGATGACCTTTGGAATGCAATTAAATACTTACAAGGCGATGTGAGATATACTTTAAAAAAAGAAAAAAAGGAGATGGAAACAATTGCTGTTTGGTTTAGCTGTGGCGCGGCTTCTGCTGTTGCCGCTAAATTAACCGTTGAAAAATATGGAGAAACACACAACATTTTAATCGTAAACAACCCGATCAAAGAAGAAGACCCGGACAACATCAGATTTAAAAACGATGTTGAAAAATGGATAGGACAGGAAATAATTGAGGCTACAAACAAAGATTACCCGAATGCTTCAATCGTAGAGATTTTTGAAAAAAGAAAATATATGTCCGGGATTGCCGGTGCGCCATGTACCATGCTCCTGAAAAAAGAGGCACGTTACCAGTTTGAATTGACACATGAAATAGACTGGCACGTGCTTGGATTCACAGTTGACGAAACGCACCGGCATGAACGATTTATTAAAGGTGAACGGGCAAACACAATTCCGGTTTTGATTGATGCCGGATACACTAAAACAATGTGCTTTGATGCATTAATAATGGCTGGAATTAAACTTCCGGCGATGTACGATAATTATGAAAATGCTAATTGCCCCGGATGCGTGAAAGCGACATCACCAACTTACTGGAATACAGTTAGAGTAGTTCATCCAGAAGTTTTTGAAGATAGAGCAGAGCAAAGTGACCGATTAGGCGTGAAATTGGTTAGATACAAAGGGAAACGAATTTCCCTGAAAGATTTACCGAAAAATGCTAAAGGAGGTAAAATACAAACTTATGAATGCGGAATATTTTGCGACAGTTACTAACGGTTTTGGAAAAACCGAAGCGCGTTGGATTTTAAAACTTAATATATGAACTTGATTTCAAAACATTTAGACAAAAAGAACCTGAAACTAAAAGTATATCAGGTTGATTCAATTTGCGCTTTTACTGGAATTAAAATCACAGAAGGCGTTTTAATGAAGGATTTAATAAAGAAAACTTTCACTGACAAGGAATTGATTAAATTCAATTCTGATTATGCCAGCGTTGATATTGCTTTACTTATCGAGGAAGTAATTAAAGGCGAAAAAGGATTTAATTCTATGCGTAATTATTCATTTTATGCCGATGAATCAATACTTGAATTACTGAAGCGTGAAAATATCCTTGAATTGTTGCTTAGTATTCCCAATAAACCGTTTCAAATCGGAGTTACTTTTAGTAACAAAAAACACCTTGCTTACAAATCACCTGTTAATTTTGACACTAATAATTTTCAGGTGATAACTGATTTGGGCATTGTTAATTTTGAAAAGAAAAAATCAGTTCAAATCATTGATATTGCTCAAAAATGGTACACCGTTTTACTTGACAAAAAGGAAACCGCGGCACTTCCAACCTATTTTACAAAGGAACAAATCAAGGGTTTATCTAATCCAAATCACAAGCAGATTGAAGCCTACGGGCTGCAAAAATATTTTAAAGATTCACAGGAGCTTGACAAGTTCCGTAGAACTGCATTATTTAATTTAATTATTCACTGTTTAAACAAAAAAGTATGAAAGTAAATTATTCATTCACAGCATTAACGCCACTTTTTACAGGTGGTGACGAAAACAACGGCACACTCCGAACTTTGCGCCGTGAAAAAAGACTTTTGACAAATCCTGTCAAATTTAAAAGTGTGTTCAACAATAAGATTGAACGTACTAAAGCACTGATGAACCTTGTTTATCCGGTTTACACAAACATTGACAAGAATTTGAAAGCTGATAATTATGGCTTTTACGAAGCTTACGCAAACAAGGTGAAAGCGGCTTTAGCCACTGAAAACAAAAAACAATTCCTTAATAAATTGCTTGAAAGTTGTGGAATTGTTGTTTTGGCAGATGGAAGCTCGCAACTTGTCCGTAAAACTCTCGACAAATTTTCAGATGTTGAATTTTTGGAGACAATGCGTGAGGAGCATCAATATTTAATGATTTTGCTCCGGGAATATGTTTCCTGGTATCGTTCAAATGAAGGTAAACAAATCGGTGCGCAAATGAGCATCTGGGAGCAACAAACAGAACCACTTATTGAAGAAATTGAGTTTATCAAAAACTTTGAAAATGTGCCTTATTTTGGTGGAAATTCAATTCGTGGTTATTTACGCAGAGTTATGATGTATGATTATTGCAAACTTGCTGGTGTATCAAAAATGAATAAAGATACTTATCACCAGCTTTTCACAGGTGGAAACATTACAGATTCAACAGGATTTGAAGACATTGCCAAGCGTGAAAAATATATTGAAATGTGTCCGGCAATTGGGCTTCTTGGCTCAGCTATTGGGAACATGACAATTGAGGGAGAAATGAAGGTAATTGGTGCTCGTTTACGTTGTAAGGAAAACGGAACTGGTGATTTAAGTTTTTGGCAATTGATTGAACAGAATTTCGGGACCAGATTAGACAGCTCGAAGCGTGAAAAGGAAATCGAAATTGTGAATAATACAGAACAGAAAAGCCAAATGATTTATCAATATGAAAATTTCATTACCGGCTCTGTTTTTGATTCTGCTTTTGTCCTTACAACCGAAGATGAATTGATAATTTCAGCGTTTTGGAGAATGATGAAACTTTGGAAAGAAAACAATTTCATTGGTGGCAATTCTGCCCGTGATTCTGGAATGATTGAAATTGCAATGGATATTCCTGAGAATGCAGATGCAAAATATTTGAAATATATATCTGTGAAAAGCGAAGAAATTAAGGAGTATTTTAATGGAAAAACCAATTGATTACTGGAAAGAAATTTATACCCGTCATTCTCAAACAGACATATATAAACGTAAAGTTGAAAAAACAGTTGAAATTTTAAATGAATTATTTGATTTGAAAATAAAAACTTATGGGAGTATTTCGGGTGGAAAAGATTCAACTTGTATAATGGATTTATTATATAAATTAGATAATAATTTTCAGTTTGTTACTGAAAAAGATGATATGGATTTTCCAGAGGAAATACCATTTATTAAATCATTTATACAAAAAGGATATAAAATAGACATTATTACTCCACCTATAAAATTATGGGATGTCATAAATGAATATAATTTTTGTGAAGATATTCATTCAAAAGGTACTAATTTTTCTGATCAATTTTTTTATGGGCTTTTGAAAAAATATCAAAAAGACAATAAATATAAGGCAGTAATATTAGGGTTACGGGCAGAGGAGAGTAAAGGGCGTTTAATGAATTTTAAAAAAAACGGACATATTTATTACAACAAAACTTGGAAACAAATTGTATGCCAACCAATTGCACACTGGTTAGCAAAAGATGTATTTGCTTATTTATTTTCTGAAAATTTATCAATACTCCCTATTTATTTTATGTCGAAATTTGTTGATAGTCCTGAAAATATAAGGAAATCGTGGATACTTCCAAGTGCACAAGCTAATAAAGGGCAAGGTATATGGTTGAAATATTATTATCCAGAATTATTTCAAAAACTATGTGAAAAAATGCCTCAATTAAGATGTTATGTATGAATAGTACTTTAAAAATAAAAAGATGCAGACTTATAAAATCATATTCAAATTAGCAACACCTGTTTCCTTTATTGATATTCCAACTTTTGACGGAATATTAAGTTATGCTTTTGCCCGTGAAAAATTAAAAGGACAGGGTTTTGCTCAGAAATTGAACATTGCAAAAGAAGTATTGATAGACTTTTCAGAAATGCCAATTGTGATGCACGAAAAGGGCTATTTTATGGCTTCACGGATGTTTTGGAACGAAACAAAAGCCATTGAACATACACAGCGATGGCGCAAACGCTGGGCAAATCAACATGATGAAATTGCAGATTTTGGAAAGCAAATTCGAAAAGTACGAATCAATGCAGGTGAGTTTAAAAGCTACGATATGCCTTTGCGTGTTGTTGCAATTGATAAGGTTTGGTTTTATTTTCAATCGGAATCAATGCACGAAGTTGACAGGCTTGTTCGAAAGTGGATTTTCTTTCTTGGGAAAAAACGTTCTCAGGGTTATGGTGAGATTTCATTTTTCAATATTGAAAAAGCTGAATTTGACTTTTCAAAAATATTTAGACCGATTCCTGCTGAATCGTTTGAACTTGATTTGCAAAAGTTTGAAAAAATAGAAATTAGGTATTGCGCATGGAAACCGCCTTACTGGTTACCTGAAAACTTCGCACAATGCGTGGTGTGAGGGCAAAGAAAGCAATGTGTGCCTTTTTCGGCACTCTTTGCTTTGTGCGTTGGACAAATGCCGGATCGGCAAGGAGAAAAAACAACTTGTGGCTAACGGTTAGTATATGATTTCGGTGGCGATTGATTGCAGAACTTTTCGCACACCAACAAACTTACAAGATTGCACAGTGGTTAAAACTAAGCACTATAACGCCACTGAATTATATACATTGTTATAGGGCGTTTTTATTATGGGAAGTTCAATAAGTAAAATCTATGATGACATGGCAGATGAGCAATGGGAAGTAGATAAAAAATGGTTAACTAATGAAGCTAAAAAAGTAAAGGAGATAAATCCAAGTAGTAGTGAATTTAGAGATTTAAAATGGTTAAAACAGAACGAAGAAAAAATATTAAGGAATAGACGATTGATTGAGTTACTGGGTTAAATGCCCTATAACGATGGATGCCTTACGCATGTGCCCTTTTCGGGCATTGCGTTAAGGCATGTGTTAGCAAAGTGCGTAGGGTTTTCGAGCGTTGGCTCGTTGTAATTAATAAAAAAGAAAAAAAGAGATGGCGAGCGAGGGCTTTTTAAATACTATCATAAACGAAAACTGTTTGACAGGACTATTACAGCTGCCAGATAATTCTATTGACTGTTGCGTTACATCACCGCCTTATTTCGGACTGCGGGATTATGGAAACAATGAACAGATTGGATTGGAAGAAACACCTGAATTATTTGTGCAGCAGCTTGTAAAAGTTTTTGAGGAAGTGAAAAAAGTTTTGAAACCAGAGGGGACTTTATGGCTAAACTTAGGTGATAGTTATTGGGGCGGAAAAGGACAGTCTGGCCAAAAGGATGCAAGCATACAGGAGGAACGAAATTTATCAGGCAAATCTTTAAATGTTGGTGCGCAACAAATGGGAGGCAAAGGAATTACAATGCCGAAGGATGGAAAGCACCCTGTAATAAAACCTAAAGACCTGATTGGAATACCTTGGATGGTTGCATTTGCGCTACGGGCAAACGGATGGTATTTGAGGCAGGATATAATTTGGAACAAACCTAACCCGATGCCCGAAAGCATGAATGACAGATGCACTAAATCGCATGAATATATTTTCTTAATGAGCAAGGAGGCAAAATATTATTACGATGCTGATGCCATAAAAACCATAACGAAAGATGTTTCATTGGCAAGGATGGATAGAGGTGTTTCAGATAATCACAAAAACATAAATGGCGCACCGGGACAAACTCCACACAGCATGAACCAACCAAGGGATAATAAAAAAATGCCAACCGTAGGAGGTAAGAAGCACAAAAACCTTTTAGATAAGGGGCAACAGGTTCATTCAATGCACCGAACCCGAAATGAGAATGGAACTGAATTTTATGCAGAGAAAGCAAATAAGCGGAGCGTATGGACTGTAACAACTAAACCATTTTCAGAAGCGCATTTCGCCACATTCCCAGAAGAATTGATAGTTGATTGCATAAAAGCTGGTTGCCCTGAAAATGGTATTGTATTAGACCCGTTTATGGGTTCCGGAACCACAGCTGTAGTTTCAAAAAAACTTGGACGGAATTATGTAGGCTTTGAATTGAATAAAGAGTATTTGAAAATAGCAGAAAACAGATTGTATAATGAAATAGGAATGTTCTTATGAAACGAGAAACAAAACCTTTTATGTTTTTGAAAAAAACAAGGAGAGCGGGGGCTTTTTCTTTTTTATTAATTACAATGTTTGCTAACGGATTGGCTATGAATAGGCAGGGATAACGAGCGACACCCTTTCAGCCTGCACAAATGATAAAACGAAGCTCACAGGCTTAATTAAGCACATACGCCCTGCTTATTTATAGCCTTTGTTATAGGGCGTTTTTAATTCAAAAAA
>JADHVR010000062.1 GCA_016783885.1 Bacteroidales bacterium | reverse complement strand
CTGACAGAAACAGAAAATAATATCAGCATTTATGCTTTTGATAATACGGTTTATGTAAATTATCAGTTAAAAGCGCCGGGCAATGTTGTTGTTTACGATATGATTGGTAAAGAAATAATCTCTGAAAACCTGAATCCTGGTCAGTTGAACAAACTAACTGTAAATCACGGTAAAGGATATTACATCGTTAAAGTATTTTCTGAAGAAGCTGTTAAAACCGAAAAGGTATTTATTAACTAAAGTCAATTAAGGCAATTTAATGTCCCCTGGCAATGTTTTATCATGTCGGGGGATTTTTTTATTTTTTATTTTCTATTGGCTATTGATGATTTTAATTGATTATTAACTTTGAACTTAAAATGTCGTGTATAACTTACTTTTTACCTTTATCTTTGTACCCGCCCGTACGGACAGTCGGGCGGGCTTTTATCTTTATTAAAACCTAATATCATGATCATTGTAACAGGCTCAGCAGGATTTATCGGAAGTTGTCTGGTTAATAAGCTTAATAACAAAGGCTATAAAGACATTGTTATCACGGATGATTTCTCCAATCCTCAAAAAAACAAAAACATCGAACACAAGACATTCAGGGAAAAGGTTCACAGGGATAAATTCTTTGACTGGCTTAATAAAAATCATAAAAATGTGGAATTTATTTTTCATATCGGCGCACGAACTGATACAACCGAGTTTGATGTTGAAGTATTTAATAAGCTGAACCTCAACTATACTAAATCCGTTTGGAATTCATGCGTTGAATACGGTTTGCCTCTCATATATGCATCATCTGCCGCCACTTATGGACTGGGAGAACAGGGTTATAACGACGACCACGATTTAGTAGAAAAGCTTAAACCTCTGAATCCTTACGGAGAATCAAAAAATGAATTTGACAAATGGGCATTAAAACAGGAAGACAAACCGGTGTTCTGGGCAGGAATGAAATTTTTTAATGTTTACGGTCCGAACGAATACCACAAAACAAGAATGGCTTCGGTGATTTTACATGCATTTCAGCAGATTAAAAAAACAGAAAAAGTAAAGCTCTTCCGATCGCACCGGCCTGATTTCGAAGATGGGAAACAGCTACGTGATTTTATTTATGTGAAAGATGTTGTGGATGTGTTATATTTCCTGATGAAACGTCATAAAGATTCGGGTATTTATAATCTCGGCACCGGTAAAGCCCGAACATTTCTCGATCTTGCCAATGCTACTTTCAAATCGATGAACCTGGAGCCAAATATAGAATTCATTGATACACCGGAAGACATTAGAAATAAATACCAGTATTTTACTGAAGCGAAAATGGAAAAGCTTCGTTCTATTGATTATAGCGAGCCTTTTTATGAACTGGAAGAAGGGATTGAAGAGTATGTTCAGGGGTATCTGGTAAGGAATGGATATTATTAATTATCCAATCGCCTCATACGGAATAAATCCTTTTGGCGGCTTATCTTTGAAAGCTTCTTTTGGTTTATGAAACTCAGCGCTGTCATATATTTTTTTTAGCAAAAGTTCACGCGTATCAGGTTCAGCCAGATGTGCTATCCCTACCGCATGTTCGGCAATATTTAATCCATTCGGATTAAATGCACCCTGCTCCGTTACAAGAATTACCGGGTCGGCTGCTGTGGCACTGGTAGTAATCCCTTCGGGGCACATGTCAACAATTTTTGAGATTCCTTTACTTGTAACAGCCTTCATGGCGATGATGCCTTTGCCTCCTTTCGACAGGTATGAACCACGTAAAAAATCAGACTGCCCGCCGAGTCCGCTGTATATCTGCCTTGCTTTTAATGAATCTGCCCAGATGTTTCCGTGCAGGTCAACGCCAATGGCACTATTGATGGCGATCATCTTGTGTTGTTTTGCAATATTAAGAATGCTATTCGTGTAATCGCAAGGGCGGCTTTGAACAGAGCTGTTATAATCCATCCACTTATATCCTTTTTTATCGATGGCAATAAAAATAGAGGCAATGGAAAAGTTCACTTTCAAATATTTATTGGTAACTACACCTTCATCAATCAGTTTTCGCATGGCATCAGTAAACAGCTCAGTATGAATGCCTATGTTTTTTATTCCTTTTTCAATAATAGCATCTGTTACAGCTTCAGGCACTTCTCCAATACCGTATTGTAGCGTACATCCATCTGAAATAAACAGTTCCGTTACAAGACGTCCTATCTTTTTCGCAGTTTCATCAGCCTTGTGAACCGGACTCAAAGGTATAGAATAATCAGTATCAATCAGGAAATCTATTTCCGATTCATGCAATGTGGTTCCCAGCACAAAAGGCATTTGAGCATTTCTTTCAGCGATTACAAGTCCGCCGGATGCTTGCGCCGATTGAACGGCTGACTGAACACCCTCCACCGTTGTGCCGTAACTATAATTGCCTCCATTGTCGGGCCCGCTAACCGAAAGCAGGCAAATATTTGGCTTTAGGTATTCGCGCACCTGGTGTGGTATATCGGAAAGGTGCATCAACTGATAAGTAGCCAGTCCTTTGTTAAGTGGCTCTCTTGAATAGGGTCCCGAGAAAATGATTCGGTGAGTAATCCTCCGGCAGGCTTGATTGCTGAATAACTCTTGTATGTTTCCAAGTAAAAGAACGCTAAGAAGTTCAACATCACGGATGGATGTGTCTTTTGCTAATTGGTTTAGCAATGTTTGCGGTGCGGCTGCATTGCCCGATGTGTACATAACACTTCCCGGCATAATATTGAATGAATTAATAGCTTCTTCAACTTTGCTTACTATTTTCATAGGTTTTATTTTAAATAAATATCTGCATGATTTATACTGAAAACATTCAATACATCAGTTAATTTTTCAATTACGATACAACCTGATTTTTTTAACCGTTTAAAAGATTGATGACCATTGGCAATGAGAAGACAATATATTCCTAAGTCTTTAGCCACTTCGTAATCGTGAATGGTATCACCGATAAGACATGTTTTTGTCAGGTCAAGATTGAGTTCAGTAACAAGCTTTCTTGCATTATCCAGTTTACTTACGGCATAATAGTTTTCAATACCTGATATCTTATCGAAGTATTCATAAATACTTTTTTCTTTAACAGATTTAATAAGGGATTTGTGTTCCATAGCTGAAACCATAAGTTGCTTGTAATTATTTCTTTTAAAAGCTTTAAGAACAGGGATAACTTCCGGAAAAATTACAGCATCTTTCAGTTTTTCGTGATAAAGATCAATAAATTCAATGGCAATTTTATCAAAAGGTTCATACGTAAAATTGAATCCGGCTTTTATATAATATTCCTTCACCGGAAATGTAAAGATATCTTTATATATATCTCCGGTTAAAGGCTTGTGCTTTCTGTTTGTAAGCAAAACATTGATCGAATCTATACAGATTTCAATGTCATTAAGCAGCGTTCCGTTCCAGTCCCATATAATAGTATCAATGTCGTTCATAATTAAATTTGGTTATTTATTCAGCAAAATTAATTAATTTTAGCCCTGATAATTATTATTATAGAATTGTTATTTTTGGACTTTTAAATTAAATCTATGATTTTAATAGCAGATAGCGGCGCCTCAAAATCCGATTGGGTACTGATAGATGACACAGGTGAAAAAAAGAATTTCCAAATGGTTGGATTAAATCCTTATTATATCGATGCAAAAGAGATCGTGAATATTCTAAGCAAAGAATTGATTCCTTTCGTCGACGTTAAAAAGGTTAACCAGGTTATATTTTATGGAGCCGGTTGTTCATCTGTTTTTAAGAGCATGACTATTGAAGAAGCACTAACCAAACTTTGCAGAAATGCTGAAATAATCATAGAGTCGGATATGCTTGGTGCAGCAAGAGCACTTTTTGGAGAGAAAGAAGGTATTGCCTGTATTTTAGGAACAGGATCCAATTCCTGTTATTACGATGGAGAAAAAATCGTGGAAAATGTAACATCCCTTGGTTATTTCTTCGGTGATGAAGGAAGCGGCGCCCACATGGGAAAGAATTTCCTTAAGGATTATTTACTTGGAAAGCTTCCTGAAGATATTGATGCAGCTTTCAGGAAAGACTATAATTATACCCGCGATAATATCTTAGATGCAATTTATAACTTTCCATTCCCCAACCGGTATCTCGCTTCTTTCTGTAAATTTTATACCGATCATCTTTCAAATAAGTATATTTTTGAATTGGTAAGTAACTCTTTCAGGGAATTTTTTATCAACCAGATTGAGCATTATAAAAATTACAAAAAAGTACCTGTAAGCTTTACAGGTTCGGTGGCGTTTTACTATGAAGCGGTACTCAGGCAAATTGCAAATGAATATGAATATAAAGTTGATAAAATCTTAAGGACGCCTATCAATGCTTTGGCAGAGTATCATAAGAGCAAATAGTCCTCAGTCTGCAGTTCAGTATGCAGTCTTCAGTCTTCAGTCAAAATGCAGATTGAACTTTGTAACTTCAATCTTGTATGACAGGATCAGTTTGTAACTGAACAAACCCTTGCTAATAAACCAAGAGTTTCAATCCACGGGAAATAAATCAGCATTATTTTTAGTGATACACGATTACAAATCGTCAGTGTCGTCTTTCATTGAAGTTACAAACTTCAAGGTGCATGTGACACAGCAGGTCGAGGTTGGGCAGTGAGCCAGAGACCTGCTTTGTTGAAAAGTGGATTGCATATCTTCGACAGGGCAAGCGACACAAAGTTAGCCCGCATGGGTCTCCCTTGCACAGGCTTTCCTCGACTTGCCATGTCAAAATAAAAAGATTTCCCAACTTTAGCCAGAACCCCTTTTATCCTATATACTTATAAACTTATATACTTATTTACCTCATTCATCTTGTAAAGGCTTAACAACCTCGATCAACTCCGGCAAATCCATTCCCAGTTCTTTTAAATGAGAAATTTTCGGAACTCCGTTTTTAGTCCAGCCTCTTCTCAGGTAAACAGCATCGAGAAGTTTTTCATATTGTTCTTCTCTGTATTTACGAGTGATAGCAATTTTTTCTTCAGTAGTTTTTCCTTCAGGGACAATACCGATGAGTTCTTTCATTTGCTTATCATATCTGTCGGCTCTTGATTCGTATTCCTCAACAGTAACAGGTCCTGCGGCACGGTATGGCTGAGCATCGTGTTTACGTGTACCGAACCCTTTTCTCAGATTAAAAATTCTTTGGAAATTATATACTCTTTCCGATTGACGAATCATTTCTTCTTTATCGAAAGGTTTGCCGGTAACAGCTTTGTAAATAGTAACATAGTTGTCAACATGTTCAGGAACTTTTGCCGGTTCATCGGTTTCGGCATTGTTAACGGGTTCAACATCATTCCACGGAAGTTTACATAATCCCTGTAGTCCGAACCATGTTCTGAACATCGGGAAGTAGTGTAATGCTTCGGCTTTATCTTCAAAAGTTGGTATCTGGTTGTTAACCATATCCATAAATATCAGCCATGCTTCGTCATGTTGTGGTCCTTTATTTGTCATTGCAAATCCACCTTGCTGTGCAAGAGATTCTTTTGAAACATATTCAGAATATTCAAGACCTTTGTTTTCCATTGCAATATCCTGCAGAAATTGAGGGTCGCCCCAGCCTTTTTCAATGAACACTTGTTTCATCTTTCTTGTACCCATTCCGGCAATCAAGCCAAATCCTTCACCTTTTGCAAGCCGGTGCATAAGTTCCATTGCCGAATCAGCATTACCGAAGTTGAGTTTTAAACCGCCTGTTCTTTCCTCGTTAAGAATACCATTTTCATAACATTCCATAATAAATGCAACTATGGTTCCCCAGGAGATTGTACAGATTCCATAAGTATCGCAATAGAAGTTAGCTTCGATAATATAATCAGGATTGAAAATCCCACAGTTTGAACCCAGTCCGCCTGCGTTTTCATATTCAGGCCCGTCAACAATTACTTTTTGTCCTTTATAAGGTCCGGTTCTCAGCTCATAGTTATCAACACCTTTGGCGCAAGCCATATTACAACCAATCCAGCATCCGTCAGGTATTCCCTGAGTGAAGCGGGCTTTCCAAACATCACCATGAATTTTGTCAGCCTCAGGATTGCTGCCGAATTTATAATTATGAGTTGGCAAAAGATCATAATCATTCATGATATTTACGAGGTGAGCAGTACCTTTTGTTCTCATTTCAGCCTGAGAATCGTCAAGGTCTCTCATTTCTTTATTGAAAATCTTTCCTCTTTCCATTATGGCTTTCAGGTCAACAACATTGTTGAGGTTTCCTTTGACACCCGGTACTTTTGCAACTAAAGCCCTGATTTTTTTATTTCTGAAAACCGTACCGATACCACCTCGCCCTGCTTGTTTCAGACGGACAAGTTTACGTTTTGGATCGTAAAAACTAAAGTTTAACATTCCGATAAGAGAATGTTCGGCAGCAGCACCGGTTGACACTACGCCGATATTTTTTTTGTCTTTTTCATCATTGGCAAACATCTCAGTTAATACTTCAGCGAGAATATGGCTGTCGATTGGTTCATCAGGCGCTTCAAAAATTTCTACTTTATGATTAACTCCGTCAATATAAATAATAACATCTTTTTCGGCTTTTCCTTGTAATTCGAGTGCATCAAAACCTGAGAACTTCAGAAATGGTCCGAAAAAACCACCAACGTTACTGTCCATTATAGATTCGGTTTGAGGTGAGATAGAAACAACCAGTGATTTTCCTGCACCGGAATACTGGGTGATTCCACCTATCGGACCTGAAGCAATGTTAATCTCATTTTCAGGATCATTCCATTTGGTTTCGGGTTTGGTTGCGTCCCATAAAAGTCGTAATCCATATCCTTTTCCGCCAATAAATTTTTCCTTCATCACATTAGGAACATCTTTTTCTTTTATCGTATTATCACTCAGATTGACATACAGGATTTTGTCTGTATAGCCCTTTTCAAGCGGAGTCCATTTATAACTCCATTCTTTCAGAAGCTTGTGGGCGTTTTTCATTTCCATTATATCTGCCATAACGTTTAATATTAATTATTTTCTATTGATTCACAAAAATATATTATAAACTCTAAATTTCAATTGATTTTATTTAAAATATTATTATGCACACTAAAACATATCGCTTGAATAAGAACAAGTTATTCCGTAAAACCTTAAAAAATAAAATGTTCTGCTATTTATGATAAAATCATTCATTAATTTCGCACTCAAATTTAGAACAGTTATAAATATCTCATTAATATATGAATGAACCATTAAAACATTTTTTCAGCATTTACAACTTTGACAAATCTCAAATAAAAAGAGTTGCCAGGGGTGAAAAATATATAGCAGTGATGTTGGAAAACGGTCAGATTGGAGTTTGTGCAACATTAAAAAATAAGCTAACTGTTGATATGGATAAATCTTTTACTTTCAATCTTGATAGGATTGATCACAGGATTTTCTATAATGCTTACCTGAATGCTTTGCTGAATTATGATAATGAGTTTGCAGAAGATAAAGATATATTCAACCGTATTGATTTTAATAATTACAGCAATCTTGTCATGGTAGGCTATTTTAAACCATTGGTTGAAAAGTTCAGGAAGAGTGGTATTAACCTGTCGGTTTTCGATTTGTCTAATGATGATGATAACATTCTTCAACTGAAACATCAGGATGAATATGTAAGAAAGGCAGATGGATTAATACTTACGGCAACCAGTATTTTTAACGGGTCTTTTTTCGATATGGTAAATGCAACAGATGGTTTTTGCGATGTTTTTGTATTAGGACCCTCATCTATTCTTCATAAGGATATAATGATATATAAAAATATAAAAACTATTTTTGGAACTATTTTCAGGAAATACGACAATCAGGTTTTGGAAATTATTTCAGAAGGATATGGAACTCGTTATTTTCAACCTCTTGGCAAAAAAGTTTATTTATGACTTTTAAGGAAATAAAAAAAATAGCAGAGAAAAAAACCATTGGAATTGCCGGAGCCGGAGGACTTGGCTCAAACTCCGCTGTTGCATTAGCAAGGGTTGGCATTGGAAGTCTTATCATTGCAGATTTTGATATAGTTACAAAAGAGAATCTGAACAGGCAACATTACTTTTGTGCGCAAATCGGTAAGAAGAAAGTATTTGCCCTAAAAGAAAATATTTTTAAAATTAATTCTGATGTAAAAGTATTTGCACATGCCATTAGACTAAATCCTGAAAATATTGTTAAGATATTTAAAAAATGTAATGTCATCGTAGAGGCTTTTGATGATGCGGGAATGAAACAGATGATAATTGAAACTGTTTTGGGCGAAATGCCGGATATTCCGTTGGTTGTCGGATTAGGAGTGGCTGGATGGGGCAATAATAATTCGATCGGGTTCAGACAGGAAGGCAATTTATATATATGCGGCGATGAAAAAACAGAGATAGCGGATGATATTCCACCGTTGGCTCCAAGAGTTGGAATAGTAGCCAATATGCAGGCGAATACGGTTTTAGAAATTATATTGAAAGGGAAATGAAAATAACACTAAATAACCGCAAAGAAACAATAGATGCTGATATACTCACTGTTCAGGAACTTATTGAAAAAAAGAACTTCACGTTCAGGCTGCTTGTTACAAAGGTGAATGGAAAATTAGTGAAAAGAGATGAACGGGACAATGTAAAAATTAAGGATGGTGATAATGTGGCGGTAATTCATTTGATAAGCGGTGGGTGAGAAAGCAAGTTCAAAGTTTTGAATTTAGTAATTAATATAAACTTTGCGTCTTAGCGACTTTGCGTGAGTTTAAATAGTAACCGGCGGATTTTGGTTCTCCAATTTTTTACAAAATTTCCGCCACAACAAACGTGCTCCCTCCAACGAAAATCAAGTCATATTTATGTGCATTAGCTTTTGCTGCAGAAAAGGCTTCATAAACAGAATTGAATGATTTACCCTGCAGTCCGTAATCGCCGGCAATATTTTTTAATTTATCATGGTCAAGCCCGCGTGGAATATTGGCTTTACAGAAATAGTATTGTGCTTTTTTTGGCAGTAGTTTTAAAACAGCATCAATATTTTTATCATTAACAACTCCAAGTACAAAATGAAGCTCCCGGCAAGATGTTTTTTCAATTTGAGTAACAATTTCCTTTATACCATCAATATTATGTCCGGTGTCGCAAATCGTTAATGGTTTCCGGTTCAGTATCTGCCATCTGCCTTGCAACCCTGTTTTTGTGACAACATTTTTAAAACCTTCACGAATATTTTGTTCGGAAATATCGAAACCAATATCAGTCAGGACTTTAACAATCTGAAGTGTTGTTATAATATTTTTTTGCTGATATAATCCGGCAACCTGGCATACGAGGTTTTTCAGGAACAACTCCTCCTGTTTGAAAATATCCATAGCAAGTTTAGGAAATATTTTTCCTGTTGTTTTTAATTTCCTGACTTCAAAATTATGATCGGCGAAGAATAGGGGAGAACCAAGCTCCTTTGCTCTTTTCAGAAAAATATGTTTGATTTTATTTTGTGTCTCGCCGATAACAACAGGAATGCGAGGCTTAAAAATCCCGGCTTTTTCGAGGGCAATTTGTTCTAAGGTATCTCCCAGAAATTGCGTATGATCGAATCCTATATTAGTAATGACCGAAAGAATTGAATTGACCACATTTGTGGAATCCAGCCTGCCGCCCATACCAACCTCGATTATAGCAATGTCCACCTTTTCTTCAGAAAAATATTGCACAGCCATTCCGAAAGTATATTCAAAAAAAGAGGGTTTGATGTTTGCAAAGGGTTTTTTATTTGTTTTCACAAATTCAGTAACATATCCTCTATGAATTTTTTTTCCGTTTATCCGCATCCTTTCCCTGAAATCCTTTAAATGAGGGGAGGTATATAAACCCACTTTCAATCCTGCCGATTGCAGAACGGATGCAATAAAATGCGAAACGGAACCCTTACCGTTTGTACCTGCAATATGTATGGATTTAAAGTTATTTTGAGGATTTCCAAGTATATTGCACAGGGCAATAGTATTATCGAGGTTAGCTTTGTAAGCAGCAGCTCCTAACCGTTGGAACATTGGGAGTTGACTATAAAGGTAATCAATAGTTTGCCGGTAGTTCATTGGGTTTTTTATAATACTGAAGTAATCCTTTTATAGATAAATCTAATTTTTTACAATAAAATGATAAGTAATAGTTCCCTTTTGTACTTCAGGCGCATCGGGGTTGGCGTTGAATATGGCTTTTTTTGCAGCTTCTTCAGCTAATCGCCTTAATGAAGCATTAGTGGTATTCGACCCTTTATCAATCGCAATGGCTTTGATCACCTTTCCATATTTATCAACAGTGATTTGTACCACCACCGTTCCGTTTTCTTTGAAATTGGTTTTTGGTTTTGGAAGATATTTTGGTGATCGTCCTTTAAGACTATATGAAAGCCCGTTGCCAAAGCCGCCCTGCCCGAGATAGTTTTTCGAATCTTTAGTCCCTGTTGGTTTACCCTGGTCTCCTTCCTTTCCTGTGATCCCTTCGCTTGATTCTTCTGAAACTTCTTCGCTTTTTCCTTTATATAATGCAGCAGGATTTACTTTCGGCTCTTCTTTAACAATCTCCTTTTCTTCGACTTCCTCAACTGTTTTCTCTTCGGTTTTCTCACCTTCTGATTTTTCTATTGAAGGTGCAGGCTCGATGTCCTGGGTAACAATATCTTCCGCATCATCCGCCTGTTTGGGTGGAGGAGTCGTTTTTTTGACTGAAGCAGGTTTCTTAGGCTGAATATAGCCTATGCCTTCATTGTTAGCTCCAAGGCTTACTTCAACTCCTTCTTCACCGGGTAAAGGCAACGGAGTGGAAAACCCTAAAAACAGCAATAAAAGTATTATCGCTACATGGAAAAGCACCGTTCCAATTATTCCCTTGTATTTATCGTTATTTTTTGTCATTATATAAATTACAATCTTAAATGACATTTTTTACTTATTGTACAATCCGACTCTTCCATCCCGATAATTATCTGGATTCAAACTCTGGAAGGTCTCAAACTCTATCACTTCGGGCTTGTCGCCATTATCACTTTATGTTTTGTATTATATTGTTTGTTTACATTATTAACGATATCAATTACATTTACAACATACTGAACCGGAATAGTTTTATCTGCTTCGAGCCTGATGGAAACACTTTCATGACCGGCAAGTTTATCTAACAATCCGGCTTCTAATGCTTCTTCATTCACCTGAATACCCTGGAGAAAGTATTCTAAATTCTGATTGATAGAAATAATAATTTTGGGCGGAGCCTCGATTGTCCTGCTGTTGCTCTGTGGCAAAAGCAATTTAATGGCGTTTGGAGCCACTAAGGTGGAGGTCAGCATAAAGAAAATCAGCAAGAGAAAAACCACGTCGGACATGGATGCCATGCTGAAATCGGTTTTCCGTTTATTTCTGGTTTGAATCGCCATGATAATTAAATTTCAAAAAATAAATTCGTAAATTACTATGATTTAGCTGGTTCGTGGAGTACGTCCATGAACTCTGTTGACCTTGCTTCGAGAATAAATACGAGCTTCTCAACTTTGGCAACCAAAATATTATAGCAAACATAAGCAATAATACCTACAATCAGTCCTGCTACTGTTGTAACCATAGCCTGGTATATTCCGGTTGAAAGCAGGGATATATCAATGTTGTTACCAGCCATCGACATATCGTAAAAAGCCCTTATCATCCCTATTACCGTCCCAAGGAACCCCAGCATGGGCGCCGCTCCTGAAATGGTCGCCAACCCCGCAATATTCTTTTCAAGGCGTGAAATCTCCAGCTTACCTACATTTTCAATGGCTGTATTAATATCATTCAACGGCTTACCGATGCGTGCCAATCCCTTTTCGATCATCCTGGCAATAGGTGTGTTATTGTTTTTACATAGTACCATTGCCGAGTCTATTCTTCCATTATGAATAAAATCACGGATATTGTTCATAAAATTTTTTTCTTCTCTTGAACCTCTGTTAATGGCAATAAATCTTTCAAAAAAAATATAAATGGCAATTATAGAAAATACTGCCAGAATGGCTAATATCCAGCCTCCTTTCATAGCTAATTCCCAAAGCGACATTGATATTTCGGTAGGTTCTCCTCCAAGTTGACTGGCAGCCTGATTAACGGTATCAGCCACAGCCTGTCCTGTTTGCGTTATCTGCAATAAGATTCCTGTTAACATAATATGTATTATTTATTTTAAAAAGGGTAAAATTACTTATATAAGCAGCAGGGGTGTGTGATACAATGTGTTTTTTATAAACAGCGTAATGTTGATATTTATCGCTGTGTTTTTGAATAAAAATTAATTTGCATTTGCAACCGATTTTTAAACCCTAAAACGAATAATTGTTATGTTTATTTTACGGTTACAATTTGTCCGCTGCTTGAATCTCTTCTTGCGCCGGTTACCGAGGAAAGACAATTAATTTCATTTCTTTTTCGTAATACACCTAAAAAAGCAAATATCAATGCTTCTTTATAATCAATAAGACGATTGTCGGGTATAATAACAGTATGTTTGCTGTTTGCTTTTATTCTGTTAATTAGAAACACATTGCGTGCTCCACCGCCTGTAACAAAAATTTTTCCACTGGAGTAATATTTAATAGTTCCGGAAATTTGCAGTGCAATATGCTCTGAATATGTTCTTAGTTTATCTTTGATGTGTATATTGTACTTTTTTATTAAAGGTAAAACCTGTGCTACGACCCATTCTTTCCCTAATGATTTGGGAGGTTTGCGGATGTAAAAAGGAAGACTGTTTAATTCTTTTAATAAACGTTCATTAATGTTCCCCTGAGAGGCTAATATACCATTTTTATCGAATTTTTCACCGGATTGGTTTGCCAGGTAGTTCAATACTAAATTAACCGGGCAAATATCAAAAGCCTTTCTTTGCCCTTCATGCTCGAACGAAATATTTGCAATCCCTCCAAGGTTCAGACAGAACTCATATTCAGAAAATAATAGTTTGTCACCGATTGGAACCAATGGAGCGCCTTGCCCTCCAAGGGCAACATCTTTCGACCGGAAATCAAATACAACCGTGAAACCCGATTCGGATGAAATAGCAGAGCCATCGCCTATCTGAAGTGTGAAGTGTTTCTCAGGCTGATGAAAAACCGTATGCCCGTGTGATGAAATAAAATCAGGAGAAAAACCATGCTGGTCAATGAAATCGTTTGTAATTCGACCGAGATAATGTCCGTATTCAACATGAGTTAAAGCTAAGGTTTTGGCATTTACATCGTGAAGATTTTTCAGCCTCTCAATCCACTTTTCGGAATATTCAATCGTTTTTGCTTCAATGATTTCGTATCTCCATTTATTATCAAAAAAAAATTGGCAATATGCAATATCCACTCCATCCAGAGAGGTGCCTGACATTAAGCCGATTACTTTGTAGCTTTCCATTTACAGCATATCAACTATTGTTTCTAATTGGATTCTGCGCGACGCCTTCAATAAAATTGTAGAGTTTTCTATAGCTTTTGTTCTAAGATAATCAATCAGGTTGGAAGCCGAACTAAAGCAGTTGTAACCCCTGCTTTTGGCAACTGAACAAAAATTATCTCCAACTAAAAAAACGTTCTGAAATTTGGTTTTATCAATGAGTTTAAGAATATTCGCATGTTCCTTTTCGCTTTCTGTGCCTAATTCCAGCATATCGCCAAGTATCAGAATCTTGTTTTTATATGGATTTTGAGAAATATTTTCAATTGCCGCTTTCATGCTGGTTGGATTTGCATTATAGGCATCAAGTATAACTTTATTTTTTGATGTGGTTATTAGCTGCGACCTGTTGTTTTTCGGTTCATAAGATTCAATAGCTTCTTTTATATCCTCATGTTCAACTTTAAAATAGCTGCCGATACAAATTGCTGCAAGAATATTTTCGAAATTATAGCTGCCTGTCAATTTCGACTTAATAAAATAATAATTACTGTCAACCTGGTATTTCAGGTTAAGAAAAGGAAACGATTCAATTAATGTGGCTGTACAATAACATTTTTCACATGTTCCGTAAGTAATCGGTTTTATGCCATCTCCAATTTCTGTTAAAATTTCATTATCAGTATTAATAAATATTTTGCCGTTGTTTTGCCTTATATAATCATAGAGTTCGCTTTTAGCTTTTATCACACCTTTTAATCCTCCGAAACCTTCTAAGTGAGCTTTGCCGATATTAGTAATTATACCAAAATCAGGACGGGCAATTTCGCATAATAGCGCTATTTCTCCAATATGGTTCGCACCCATTTCTATTACTGCAAAATCGTGGTCTGTTGATAAAGATAAAATTGTAAGTGGTACGCCAATGTGATTATTAAAATTTCCCTGAGTAGCTTTTGATTTGTATTTTTTTGACAAAACCAGTTGGATTAACTCTTTAGTTGTGGTTTTACCATTAGTTCCGGTAATGCCAATAATCTGCAGGTTTATATTTTTCCGATGGAATGTAGCAAGTTGCTGTAAAGTTGCCAGTACGTCTTTTACAACGAAAAAACGATTGTCAGGTTTATTTTTAACCTCGTCAATTACCACAAGTTTTGCCCCTTTAGCAATTGCATCTGATGCATAATCGTTACCATTGAATTTTTCTCCTTTCAGTGCAAAAAAAATTGAATTTGGGCAAACTTGCCTGGAATCGGTAGTGATGTGAGGATATTTCAGGAATATATTATATAATGCTTTTATCGTTGTTTTCATACCTGACAAAAATAAAAAAATAAACCCCATTCCTGAAACCGAAATGGGGTTTTTATAGAAAGTATAATATATTTATAATCCATCATCGCTACCAACACGATCCATTGCGCAGCGAAATCCAATGTAATCAGTGGATGAATTTTCATCAAGAAATCTCCTGGTTGAAGGCATCATCCAATATGAATTATCTTTCCATGAACCCCCTTTATATACCCGTGCATTGTCATTTATCATTGTTGTTCCGGAGTAATCATACATTGTTAGGGAATGAGAATCCTCGGTCTGCCTGATCCAGTCTTCACTGTTAATTGTTGACTGGAAGTCGCCGTCAATATAATTTATATTGTCAGATTTACGATAGTTTTTTCTATTTTGATTTACAATGTCTTCAACCGGAATATCTTCATATTGTAATTTACCAAATTCGTCTTTTTCTGCAATAAGTCCTTCTGAATCTCTTACTTTATGCTGAAAAACATTTCCTCTGAATGGGTTCAGATCAGTCATGTCTTCATACGAAAGCGAGCGGTAAACATCCATTACCCATTCGCTAACATTGCCAGCCATGTTATATAAACCATAATCGTTTGGCCAGAACGAACCAACCATAGCTGGTCCAATGGCTCCATCGTTAAGGTCTCCGGCAACACCTGCATAATCGCCCTTGCCTCTTTTAAAATTTCCAAGGTAACTGCCGTAATAATTTTTCTCAGCAGTTCTAAGAACATGGCTGTTCCATGGGTAAATCCTTCTGTCGAGTACTCGTTCATATACTGTGTTCCCGATTTGACCCAATGCAGCAAATTCCCATTCTGCTTCTGACGGAAGCCTGTACCGTGGCAGCATTATACCATCTTCCAACCTGACCCTTCTCTCTCCTGTACTGTTAGGATTCAGATCCTGAAGATTTTTATTGACCAAACCTTCGTATTGTCCGGATAAGTATGATTCAGTATTAAAATTATTTTCATTTATCTGGTCAGGATCCATTTCTAAAATACCGCGCTCGATTAATAATATTTCATTCACCCTGTCAGTTCTCCAAGCACAATAGTCACTGGCTTGTATCCAACTAACACCAACTACCGGATAATAATGATAGGCAGGATGTCTAAGATAAATTTCGACCATAGGTTCATTATAGGCTAACCTGTCGCGCCAAACAAGTGTATCAGGCAATGCTTTTGTATAAACTTCAGGATAATCAGTACCAAATACTCTATTTACCCAATACAGGTATTCAAGATAATCAACGTTGGCAATTTCGGTCTCGTCCATATAAAATGACCTAACTGTAACTCTTCGGGGAGTACTGTGCCATTCGAACATGGGATCATCATAGTTTGTACCCATAGTAAATGTACCACCCTCAATAAAAATAAGACCAGGACCTGTAATCTGTCCTGCATAATCTGCAACTTCAAATCCGCCGGTTTTGGCATTATTATAGTCCCAGCCGGTTGTGGCAGATTTTTGCTTTGAGCAAGAAGATAATAATAAAATAGAACCAATAAATACTGTGGTTGCTAAGAAACTGAAGTACTTCATTTTTTTAAATTTGATTGCAAACATAACTAAAATTCCGGACATTTTATTGCCCCGGGTTTATTTCTTTTTTTTTCACAATTAATCAATAGTGCCAGCGATGCTTCGTGAGCACCGCCAGTACAGCCTTTTAGCTTCGACAAAGTTAAATCATAAGTGTAGCCAAAGTTAAATCTTTTTTGTTTAATTCCAATCAGGAATATAGCTCCGTCAGTATTACTAATATTATGCCTGTACCAGATTCCTGCTATCAAAGGAAATTTTTCAATATAAAAGCCAAAATTTAGCTGGTTGGTATTTTGTTGATGCTGGAAAAGGATATTCGGTGAAAGTGTGAATCTGCTATTCTCACTCCTGTAATCACCTCCGGCGAGATTGATTATTGTGCCTGCATGAAGTGTATATTTTATATAAAGTGGATTTTCCCCCGAATTACTGTAATACTTCAAACTCGGTTGAGCCAAGTGATGAGCGGCAATGCCAATGAAATATTTTTTTTTGATTCCCAGCAATAATCCGGTTGAAAAATCAGGAACTGAAACAGATATATTCTCCGGGGGTTTTTCTCCTGAATTCCCGGGATTAACTGCTCCCGAAACAGGATCGATCATATCCGAGAAAACCAGTTTATCCCAGTTCAATTTCTGGTGGTGGTAAGTAACTTCAAAGCCGGCATTAAGACTTGAATTGCTACTTAGTTTTAAATGATACGAATATATAGCGCTGATTCTGGTTGTATTTATTGTGCCGCTTCCGGCATTATCCGAAGTAAAGATTACACCCACACCGCCCGAAATTGCATTAATATATTGATCGGCAGAGGCGCTGTACGTAACAAAATTGTCGGATAAAGAAGGCCATTGATTCCTGTAATTAAAAATCAGCCTTGAACATTCATTTGTACCGGCTAAGGCAGGATTCAGGTATAATGGATTTGCATAGAACTGCGAAAAACACGGGTCCTGAGAATATCCGTTTTTTAGGATAATCAGAAAAAGAATTATTTGTATAGAGGCATAAAACTTAATAGCTTTTGCCGGATAACAATATAAAACAGATATTTTTGAATTGATGCTCAATGCAGTTATGTTGATTTACTTACATTAACAATATAAATATTGCTATAACGTTATAAACCTGTTTTTTGTTTCGCATATAAATTTCAAATATAAACAAATGAAATGAGAAAGAAATATTTATTTGTTTTTATTTTTTTCGTAATACCGGCTTTCGTTTTGTCCGGAACTCAAAAATACAAAAGAAGTATTAACTGGAAAGGAATACAAAAAATTGAAATTAGTGAAAATGAATATATTTCGATTTTAAGATTTGAAGGATCGTTAAACGATTATACTAATGATTTCCTGCCTGTTTACTTTGAAAGGATTCCATTATCTTCTTCTGATCTTGAGTTTAATGTTCAATTATTCAATAAAATATTTGAACCTGTTACTGATAAGGAAATTCAGGAAATAGAAGGGCTGGAGAGGATAAATAATGAAATAAGCATAACCGGTAATCTTTCTTTTGAGAGAAAAAAACCTTACGCATCCATATCATTTGTTCCTATAAGAAAAAATGAAATTACCGGATTTTATGAAAGACTTATTGCATTTGAAATTGAAATTACAACAACTAATACAGGTAAATCTCAATACCAATTAAAATCATCAACATATAAAGAGAGTTCGGTACTTGCCACCGGAAACTGGTACAAAATTGCAGTTACCAATACTGGTATCCATAAAATATCTTACCAGGAATTGCAGGATATGGGAATTGATGTCAACTCAATTAATCCTAAAAATATAAGGATTTACGGTAATGGTGGAGGTATGCTTCCTGAAAATCCTACTAAATTCAGGTATGATGACTTGCAGGAAAATGCAATTATTGTCGTTGGCGAGGATGATGGAAGTTTCGATAACGGTGATTATATTTTATTTTATGGTCAATCACCTGATGTCTGGAAATTTGATGGTCAGTTAAATAAAACTCTGAATCTGTATTCCGATTATACTTATTATTTTATAACCACCGATTTAGGTGAAGGCAAGCGTATTCAAAACCAGGCATCTTCAACTTTAGACCCTACTCACTTTGTATCAAAATTCGATGAGGGCTATCACCATGAGATTGATGAGGTAAACCTGATTAAATCGGGCAGAGAGTGGTATGGGGAAACTTTCGATTTGAATAATAGCTTAATTGAAGAATTTAACATCACAAACCTTGATCTTAACTCAAAAGTTTATTTTAAAGTTAGTGTTGCGGCAAGGTCGGAAAAGTCCAGTTCGTTTGATTTTTATTTTAATAACGAAAAAAAACTTAATATTTATATTACTCAAACAAACAGTGGCAATCCCAATTCTGACTATGCAAAGGCAAAATGGGATTCAATTTATTTTTATCCGCAGGGTCCCAATATTAATATCAAAATTATATATAATAAGTCTTTATCATCTTCGGTAGGCTGGTTGAATTATTTTACATTAAATGTAGTCAGAAGTTTAGCCTTTACCGGAGGGCAACTGGCTTTCCGCAGTCTAAGCACAGCAGGTCAGGAATATGTTACTGAATATACTGTGTCAAAAGCTCCGTCAAATTTTACTGTTTGGAATGTAACTAAGCCGTTAAACGTTAAAAAAGTAGAAACAACAAACGGGAATGATAAACTTGTTTTCAGGCTTGCTTCCGATACTCTCCAGGAATTTGTTGCTTATGACGGGACTTCCTTTTATTCTGTCCAGTTCACAGGAAAAATCAATAACCAGAATTTACACGGTACCGGGCAATACGATATGATAATTATTACTCATCCTTTGTTTACGGAAGAAGCTAACCGTTTGGCAAATCATCACCAAACTTATGACAATTTGAGTGTTTTTGTTGTTGAAACGCCAGATATTTATAATGAGTTTTCGAGCGGAGCGCAGGATATTACAGCGATAAGAGATTTTGTAAAAATGCTTTACGACAAGGCTCCACTTAATAATGAACCAAGGTATCTTTTGCTGTTTGGCGATGGTTCGTACGATAACAAAAACAGGATTGTAAACAATACCAATTATATTCCTACATGGGAGTCGGTACAGTCGCTCAACCCGGTAAGCTCTATTGTAAAAGACGACTTTTATGGATTATTAGATAATATACCGGATGATAGTATGCTTGATATTGGGATAGGAAGATTTGTAGTTTCTTCGGTTGAACAAGCTAAAAACGCTGTGGATAAGGTGATTCATTATTCAGTTAATTCAAATGCGGTAATGGGCGACTGGCGGAATGTGGTTTGCCTGATAGCGGATGATGAGGATTCTAACCTTCATTTTAATGGTGCGGAAGAATTAGCATCACTAATTCTAACAATGGATACGACATTGAATATAGATAAAATTTATCTTGATGCTTACCAACAAGTTTCTACACCAACCGGTGAAAGATATCCCGCTGTAACGCAGGCAATAAACAACCGCGTTAAAAGAGGCGCATTGATTATGAATTATGTCGGACATGGTGGTGAAGGGGGCTTAGCTCATGAACGTATAATTGAAGTTGCTGATATTAACAGTTGGTCAAATTTCGACAATATGCCTGTTTTCATCACTGCTACCTGCGAGGTAAGCCGTTTTGATGATCCCGGAAGAACTTCTGCCGGAGAATATATTTTTCTTAATCGTGATGGCGGAGGCATTTCTTTGTTCACGACTACAAGACCAACTTATGCCAGCCCAAATTTAACATTAAATAAAAATATAATCGAATTTGCTTTAAAAAAGATCGATGGGGAGCATTATCGTTTGGGCGATGTTATCCGGTTAGCAAAAAATCAGAGTGGCGGCATTGAAAACACAAAAAAATTTATGTTAATGGGCGATCCTGCTTTAAAATTAGCATTTCCTGAGCATAATGTTATTACTGCCGCTATTAATAATATTTCAGTAACGGAAAGCATCGATACGATAAAGGCATTATCCGAAGTTACAATTTCAGGCGAAATGCAGAATTATTACGGTAACAAATTAACTGATTTTAATGGGGTTTTGTACCCAACAGTATTTGATAAGCCGGCAAAGTATTCAACTCTTGGAAACGATCCTGGAAGTACTCCGGCTACATTTTATATTCAGAAAAATGCACTTTATAAAGGAAAAGCAAGTGTTACGAACGGCGAATGGTCATTTACATTTATTGCGCCTAAAGATATCGCTTACCAATATGGTTTTGGGAAGTTGAGCTATTACGCAAAGAATGAGAATATTGACGGAGCAGGCTATTTCGTCGATGTTGTTATTGGTGGATATAATGAAAATGCAAATCCTGATATATATGGTCCGACAGTAGAATTGTTTATGAATGATGTTAATTTTATAAAAGGAGGATTAACTGACGAAAACCCTGTTTTACTGGCTTATGTATTCGACGAAAATGGTATTAATACCGTTGGAAGTGGAATCGGACATGATATTTTAGCAACACTTAACGAAAGTGATACTTACATTCTTAACGATTATTATGAGTCGGATTTGGATAACTATAAAAATGGAACTATCACATATCCATTCTTTAATCTAAACGATGGTTATCATAAATTATCCCTGAAGGTTTGGGATGTTTATAATAATTCTTCGACAGTTTATACCGAATTCATAGTTGCTGAATCAAATGAAATGGCAATTAAATGTTTGATGAATTATCCTAACCCGTTTAAATACAGCACAACCTTTTCATTCGAGCATAACCAGGCTGAACAGCATCTTGATGTGATGATCAGGATATATTCAATAACAGGACAATTAGTAAAAACAATAAGTGATATTTATTACTCGGGCGGTTATAAATATAAATCGATTGAATGGCATGGTACGGATGACGGAGGGAATAAACTCAGGCAAGGTATTTATATATACAGGGTGATAGCAAAAAATCCCGACGGGACGGTTAACGAGGAAAGAGATAAGTTAGTTATTTTAAAATAAATTATTATATTACTGTTATTTCTGCTTCCGACTATTCATATTCTTTTTCTTTACGCAACTTTTTTAATTTTTAAAGCGTCTTTTAAACATGAAAAACAATCTATATTTCATATTATATTTCTTTCTTATACTACCCGTAGCAGGTATTTCTCAGAGCCTTGAAATTGAAAATATCATTAACTGGAAAGGTATAATAAAAGACAGAGTCGCCGAAAACACCTTTCTTGAGTACATGTATTTTGAAAATGCTGTAATAGATCCTGCAACATCATTACCCTTATATTTGGAAAAAATACCCCTGGATTTTAAAAATGTTGAATTATCTGCCGAAATAATTTCAACTGTTTTTAAGTCTTGTAATACTGAGGAAATTTCATTTTTAAATAGAAATGAATATAATAAGGAAGGTATTGAAATAAACACAAGTATTGCCATCGAACGCAAATCTCATTATGGAATTATCAGTTTCACCCCAATCCGGTTAAACACATCAACAGGGCAATTTGAAAAACTGGTATCATTCAAAATAAAAATTAATATCAGTAAGTTAAGCGAGGGTTCTTTCAAATCCACTTTACGACAATATGCTGAACATTCGGTTTTAGCATCGGGTGATTGGTATAAAATTAAAGTCGAAAAATCCGGGATTTATAAAATTACATATAATGACCTTATTATATATGGAATAGAACCTTCTTCTGTTGACCCCAAAAATATAAGGATTTATGGCAATGGAACAGGTATGTTGCCCGAATCAAATAAAACTTTCAGGTATGATGATTTGCAGGAAAATGCCATTTATGTTAAAGGAGAAGAAGACGGTACATTTGATGAAGACGACTATATTTTGTTCTTTGGGAACAGTCCTCATATTTGGAACCTTGTTTTAGGATTTTTTAATTATAATGTGAACCTATATGATAATCATAACTATTATTTTTTAACCGCTTCTTTGGGTCCGGGAAAGAGGTTGGAATCTCAGCCGTCATCCACTTCTAATCCAAGCCATATTATTACAAAATATAATAATTACACAGCAAAAGAAGATGAAAACATTAACCTGATAAAATCAGGAAAAGAATGGTATGGAGATGAGTTTGGTGAGATAAATACAAGACAATATGAATTTGAGTTCCCCGAAATAATTACTGCCGAAAATGTTATAATTAAAATTGAGGTTGCTAACAGAACATTTGTTAATGAAAAAATGGTTATAAGAATAAATGATGACCATAGCGATACAGTTATTCTTACATCTGTAGGAATCACTTCGACTATGTATGCCCGAAAGAAAAAGAAAACCATTCATTATAACGCTACCGGTTCGAATATTCAGGTTGAATTGGAATATTTACCGGCAAGTGAGGTATCCCGTGCATGGCTTAATTATATTAAAGTTAATGCAACATGCAATTTAAAACTCACAGAAGGTCAGTTATTATTCAGGGATTTAACTTCCATCAATGAAGGCAGTGTTACCAAATTCATTGTTTCCAACACAAACGAGTATACTCAAATTTGGGAAGTTACAGATAATATAAATCCTAATATTGTTGAATCACAATTTAATGAAGGTGATTTATTTTTCACTCTTAATACTGATTCTTTGCGTGAGTTTGTTGCCTTTGACGGTACTATGTTTTATTCGCCTGAATTTATTGAAATAGTCGAAAACCAGGATTTGCATGGCAGCGGACCGTTTGATATGGTTATTGTAACGCATTCGTTGTTTGTAGAATCAGCACAAAGATTAAAACAGCTCCATGAAACAAAAGACGGAATGACTATTTTAATTACTTCTCCAAACGAAATCTATAATGAGTTTTCTTCCGGTTCACAAGACCCGACAGCCATCAGGGATATGATGAAAATGTTTTATGATAAATTTGAAGGTCAGGAAACACGTTTTCTTATGTTAATTGGAGATGGTTCTTACGATCCGAAAGACAGGTTAGAAGACAATACTAATTTTATCCCTGCTTTTCAAACCCAAGAGTCTTTAAAAGCGACTGAAAGTTTTGTAATAGATGACTACTTCGGCTATTTGGATGATAATGAAGGTAATGATGGTATTGGTACTTTAGACATAGGAATAGGTCGGTTGCCTGTTCAAACATCTGAAGAAGCCATGGAGGTTGTTGATAAAATAGATCGTTATATCACTAAAGGAGAACCGCAGTTTGGTAATTGGAGATCAAAAATCTGTATTATTGCGGATGATGAGGATGGAAACCTTCATTTAGAACAAGCTGACAGCCTTGCAGGAATGTTACCGCGACTATACAACCTGAATAAAATATACCTTGATGCTTATCAACAGGTATCAACTCCAAGCGGGCACAAGTATCCTGATGTTAGTGCGGCTATAAACAAACAAATGGAGGAAGGCGCATTAATTATTAATTACATAGGACATGGAGGTAAAGGAGGCTGGGCGCATGAAAGAATTTTGCAAATATCGGATATAAACAATTGGATAAATCCTGATAAACTACCTGTTTTTATAGCTGCCACCTGCCAATTCAGCAGGTTTGACGAGCCTGAACTTAAAACAGGAGGCGAATTGGTTTTATTAAATCCGAATGGAGGTGGTATTGCTTTATTTACTACAACCCGGCTTGCTTATGCCACGGCTAATTTTACATTAAACAGACTCATCTATGAACATGCTTTTGACAGGTCAGATGGAGAATATCCATACATGGGAGATATTATAAGACTATCGAAACCGCCCGGAATGCTTACAACAAGGAATTTTGTTCTTCTCGGAGACCCTGCACTAAAAATGGCATACCCTGAGTTTGAAATCAACACATTACAAATAAACGGTATTGATACTGAATTAGAGCTAACTGATACTTTACAGGCTCTGACCGAAATAACCGTAAAAGGTATGATTGCTGATAATAACGGACAAAAAGTAACGGATTTTAATGGCATCTTGCGCCCTGTTGTTTATGATAAAGCTGCCACTTATAAAACATTTGGAAATGACGGAAACAGCTTTCCTGTGGAATTTCATTGCCAGAATAAAATTATCTGGCAGGGAAAAGCAAGTGTTACCAATGGGGATTTTTTATTTTCATTTATGGTTCCCAAAGATATTGCTTATAATTATGGTTCGGGAAAAATAAGTTATTATGCATTTTCTGATGAGTCGGATGCAGAAGGTTATTTCGATGAAATAATAATAGGTGGTTTTAATGAAAATGCCGAAACCGATACCGAAGGCCCCGAAATTAAATTATACTTGAACGATGAAAAATTTGTATCGGGAGATCAAACCAATAAGGACCCTGTAATGCTGGCTTATTTGAATGATATCCACGGGATTAATTTATCGGGAAATGGAATAGGGCATGATATGGTTGCGGTATTGGACCAGGATTATAATAATACGATTTTCCTGAATGATTTTTTTGAACCCGATATTGACACTTATCAAAGCGGTAAAATTACATATCCTTTTTATAACCTTTGTGACGGAAGGCACACATTAACGCTAAAAGCCTGGGATGTATATAATAATCCTTCCGAAGTTACTATTGAATTTGTTATAAACATTAATGCTTCGCTATCACTGAACAATGTTATGAACTTTCCCAATCCATTCAAAGACAAAACAACTTTTACTTTTGATCATACCAGACCGGGTGATGAGTTGGATATTGACTTTGAAATATTTGACCTGACCGGCAAAAGCGTCTTAAAATATTCAAGTTCCATAATTACTTCCGGTATTTCTACACATTTCCTCGATTGGGACGGAACCGATGCCACAGGTAACAAACTAAAAAACGGCATGTACATCTATACATTGACTGTTAAAGATGAAAACGATGTTGTTTCAAAGCAAACACAAAAATTAGTGTTAATGAATTGATATGGCATTTTTGTTTGATAACCAAACGATTACATTTAACAAGATTTCTCCCTAACGGTCAAAATAACACTTTTGAGACAGCCCTGGGATCGGGAATAATTAATAGTCAATACTCTCACTATTTACCTTGTCCTGCAGGAGGAGGAAAGTATGCCATCATTTCAGTAATGTTTTCATTAACCATGGCTTGTCCTTTTTCATCATTTTTATATCCGTCCACTATTCCTGTACATAAGCCGCGCCATGCTAATTCTTTATTTTTAACATCAATAATATCAATAACTAATGTTCCTTCATCATAAGTACTTACATCAATATTGCCGCCATAAGGACCCCACCATGGATTATACCCTCCGTAATTACTCCAGTTTGTTACTTGAGTTTTTTGTTGTACCCTGCCATGAACAGCAACGGAAAAATCGGTATCTCCCGATTCCTGTTTTTTATATCCTTTTGCCTGCAATTGATTGTCCACCGCCGATATTACGGCTTTTTTCAGGAAAGGATTTTGATTAAGAGCATCATCGGGCATGTTTTCCGTAATCCATTTGTAGGTTTTAAAATTAGCAAAATCTACGCTTCTGTCGTAGTCGTAGCTTACATTAAGGGTAGCACAACTCATTATAAGTAATGCTAAACCGAAAACTAATAACTTGTTAATTGTTTTCATAATAATTTCATTTTTAATTAATAATGCGAATCAAGAGTTAAATATTAGATTAATGAAAGCAGCAGCGATCTTACCAAACACATGAACCAAAAGCCCTTTTGTTGATCTGACCTTTGATGCTCTTTGTATATCTGTCTTTTCTATCAGCCAATTAAA
>JADHVR010000061.1 GCA_016783885.1 Bacteroidales bacterium | reverse complement strand
TATCTCTGTGACATAGCTATTACACAAAGAATCACAGAGATTACACTAAGTTTCACAAAGAAAAATGAGTTATCGAAAAAGATTATTGGTTGAAGAAAAAGTAGTAATTGAAATAAAAACTGTTGAGGCACTTAATGATGTTCATACTGCGCAAGTTCTTACTTATCTAAAGTTGGGAAACTATAAACCTGGCTTACTATTGAATTTTCAAGTAGCAGTACTTAAGAATGGAATTAAAAGATTGATAAATTGATCCCAGCACCTCAAAATAATATTTAGCCTTCTTTCGGGCAGGTAAATTAATATCTGTTATCTTTGTTGCCCCGATTAATTGTCATTTATGTCTTCTGAATCAAAGAAAGAAAAAAGAAAGCATTGGATTAACAAACTTAGGAATAAGTACCGGCTTGTAATCAAAGATGAGGGTACTTTTGAAGAAAAGATATCTTTCAGGTTGTCGCGTCTTAATGTTTTTGTTGCCATCGGCACGGTAGCCATTATACTTATAGTTGCCACTACATTTCTAATCGCATTTACTCCTCTAAGGGAATATATACCGGGTTATACAGATGTAGCTCTTCAGAAGCGTGTCAATGACTTACTACGATTAACTGACTCTCTTGAAACGGAATTCAAACAAAATAGCCTTTATATTAAAAATATTAAAAATATTATTGAAGGTAAGGAAATTATTGAAGATACAGCAAAACAAACTGTACAAAACATCAATTATGATAATATTGAATATACAAGGTCTGTCGAGGATTCGATATTAAGGGCGGAATATGAAAACGGAACTTCGTACAATCTTTATTATAACGATAATGAAGAATTATCTGCTCCAACTTCTACATTAAGCAGCTCAGTTTTTTTTACACCATTAAAAGGAATAATCACTACAGAATTCGATCTTTCTGCCAGGCATTACGGGATAGATATAGTAGCCAGGCAAAACGAAGCTGTGAAGGCTACATTGGACGGAACGGTTATTTTTTCTGACTGGACGGTTGAAACGGGATATGTAATAAGTATTCAGCATAAAAATAATTTTATATCGGTTTACAAGCATAATTCGGTTTTGCTTAAACAAGAAGGAAACATTGTTAAGGCAGGAGAACCGATTGCTATTGTCGGCGAATCGGGTGAACTGACAACAGGACCTCATTTGCACTTTGAATTATGGTACAATGGAACGCCCGTTAATCCAAAGGACTATATTGCTTTTTAAGGAAGAAATGGAAATAAATGGAGATATCGAGTTCAATAGTAATTCAGTGGTAATTCAGTGGTAATTCAGTGGTAATTCAATAGAAAATTAATAGGAATAACAATCATAAAAATAATATGAAATTAGAAGAACTACAGGTTTATCAGCTATCAATGCAGATTGGTGAAGAAATATGGAATATAGTAATAAAATGGGATGATTTTGCTAAAGATACAATTGGCAAGCAATTGGTCAGGGCAATTGAATCGGTTGCAGCTAATTTAAGCGAAGGATTTGGTCGTTATCATTATAAAGAAAAGAAACATTTTTATTATTATTCCAGGGGTTCATTGTACGAATCGAAAACATGGATAACCAAAGCGAAAAACAGAAAATTAATTGGTGAGAAACATGCCGATCGATTTCTTTTAGAAATAAATAACATTGGAGTCAAGCTAAATAACTATATAAAAGCAACAAAATAATACTAATTTCAATCGAATTACAGCGAAGCGAATTACAACTGAATTACAGCAAAGCTAATTACAATTGAATCACAGCGAAGCGAATTACTAATAATTTTAATAACATATTGAAAAAACGAATTGCAATATTAGGCTCCACAGGTTCCATAGGCACACAAGCGCTTGAAGTTATAAAGCTGCATCCCGATAAATTTGAAATTGAAGTGCTAACAGCCCAAAAAAATGCCGGACTCTTAATAGCGCAGGCAATTGAGTTTAAGCCTAATACTGTGGTTATCGGTAAAAAAGAATTTTACAGCCGGGTTTCTGAGGCTCTGAATCCTTATGATATTAAAGTATATGCCGGAGAGGAATCCATTTGCCAAATTGTTGAATTGGATACAATTGATATTGTTTTAATTGCATTAGTCGGGTTTGCCGGATTAAAGCCAACAGTTCGGGCAATTAAAGCTAAAAAGCAAATTGCTTTGGCAAATAAAGAATCATTGGTGGTTGCCGGTGATTTAGTAACAAAGCTGATCAACGAGAATAACGTCAGACTTATTCCTGTAGATTCCGAACATTCAGCCATTTTCCAATGCCTTACAGGAGAGAATCCTGATGACATTGAAAAAATTTTCCTTACTGCTTCGGGAGGTCCTTTCAGAGGCAAGAGTCTTGATTATTTAGCATATGTTAATAAACAAGATGCTCTGAACCACCCGAACTGGAGTATGGGCGATAAAATCACTATTGATTCTGCAACACTTATGAACAAAGGGCTGGAAGTTATTGAAGCAAAATGGCTTTTTGGTATAAATCCCAATCAAATTGAAGTTATCATTCATCCGCAATCTATTATTCATTCGCTTGTTCAATTCAGTGATGGTTCAATAAAAGCACAAATGAGCCTGCCCGATATGCGATTGCCCATACAATATGCATTGAGCTATCCTGAAAGAATTTACGCAGATTTCCCGCGGTTTAATTTTTCCGACTTCAGTAAATTAACTTTTGAATCGCCTGATATTAAAAATTTTCGTAATCTTGCACTCGCTTATAAAGCCCTTGAAAAAGGTGGTAATATGCCATGTATATTAAATGCAGCTAACGAAGTTGTTGTGGAGGCTTTTTTAAAAGACCGGATCGGCTTCCTGAAAATGCCTGAAGTTATAGAAAAATGTATGGAAGCAGTTAAGTATATTAAAGAACCTTCATTTCATGATTATCACGATACGGACAAAGAAACAAGAGAGAAGGCAGCATCATTAGTTGCTGATTCAAATTGAAATTAAAACAATTTATTTTTTTAATACGAAGTTAATTAAGTCTTAATAAATAATAAAAACAATAAATGGAGATTGTAATAAAAATCCTGCAATTTATTTTAAGCTTATCAATTCTTATAATTGTTCATGAATTTGGACACTTTTTGGCAGCTAAAATATTTAAAACAAGGGTAGATAAATTTTACCTGTTCTTCAACCCGTGGTTCTCAATTTTTAAATTCAAATATGGCGAAACTGAGTATGGCATCGGCTGGTTGCCTCTGGGTGGTTATGTGAAGATTGCCGGCATGATAGACGAGTCGATGGATAAGGAACAGTTAAAAAAACCTCCGCAACCCTGGGAATTTCGAAGTAAACCCACCTGGCAACGACTGATAATTATGCTTGGAGGTGTTACCATGAATATTTTCCTGGCGATATTTATATATATAATGATGATGTTTACATGGGGAGAGGAATACCTGCCTGCAGAAAGTGTTAAGTATGGTATTGTTGTGGATTCGGTTGGCGCAGAGCTTGGTCTTTTAAACGGGGATATAATCTTGAGTTTAGATAACGAAAAAGTAGAAAACTTCAATAAAATACCTGAAATACTGATACTTGACGAGGCAAAGACCATTCAGGTATTACGTAACGGACAGAAAGTTGACCTTAATGTGCCAAATGGATTTCTTGCCAAACTAATTAAACATAAATCCCCCGATTTTATCAGCATCCGTTTTCCGTTTGAAGTAGATAAGTTCATTAAAAATTCTACGGCAAAACAAGCAGGAATGCAAAAAGGAGATAAGATCATTGGGCTTAACAATATACAAACAGAATATTTTAATGAGTTCAAAACTGAGATACAAAAGCATAAAAACGAGGAAGTTATTGTTAAAGTTGTGAGGGGTAATGATTCAATCGCTTTGAACATTAAAGTCCCGGAAGAGGGTTTGATCGGTGTTGTTCCGATAACAAACATAGCGTATTATTTTGATCTGCAGGAAAAAAAATATAATTTGATCCAGGCAGTTCCGGCAGGTATTTCCAGGACTTATTATGGTATTGGAAGTTACCTGAAGCAGCTCAGGCTTCTCTTCTCTCCCGAAATAAAAGCTTATGAATCTATTGGTGGGTTTATCACTATTGGAAGTATTTTCCCTGCCCGGTGGCATTGGCAAAGTTTCTGGACACTAACAGCTTTCCTCTCCATAATGCTTGCTATTCTAAATTTGCTGCCAATTCCTGCTCTTGACGGAGGTCATGTTATGTTCCTGTTTTATGAAATAATTACCCGCCGTAAACCAAGTGATAAATTCATGGAGTATGCACAGATTACCGGAATGATCATCCTCTTTGCTTTGCTGATATTTGCCAATGGGAATGATATCATCAGGTTGTTCAATAAATAGGAATATTTAAAATTTCTTGCCTGTTTTTATTGATCCTATATTTACGTTATCTGTTTTTTCTTGCATTTTGTGTATATTAAACCGATATTTGTTGCTTAATAATATGTTAGGCTGCAATGAAGTCGTGTTGTTTTTTAACTTTGCTTGTGATTTTGAATACGACCCTGGTCGCTCAGCGATTAGTGGAGCGCGAAATCATCATCAACCCGATGTTTACCGAGCTGCCTTCGGCACAACGCGATTCATTGTGTTGGATGTCTTCCGTAGCCGCGTGGGGCGGTTTCGGACATTACGCTGTGGGCGATCGAGAGCACGCATGGTACCAGAAACTGGGCGTCTTGATCGAATTATTCAGGCTTGGTGAACAGGCAAGTTTCTCTTTCGAGAGTGATATTGAGTTTATCGCCAATGACAGGAATAACATCCGGTTCAATCCATGCGCCCTCATCTGGGAGGAGGGATTCATGTACACCCGGCGATTCAATCAATCCTTTTTGCAGATCGGATATTTTCATCGATGCAAACATGATGTGGACAACCTCAGCGAGGGGTATGAAAGGTCCTTGATCTTCGGCGGATTGCTTTTCAAATATATTCTGCCCGTAACTAAGCCCAGTACTCATCAGTGGTCCTACCTGGCGCTGCGAACCGAGATATATACCCTTCGTCAGGATTTACGGGTTCCGGACAAATTCATGGAATTAAATCCCAATTTCGAGCAACTGCTGGGTACGGTAGCCCTTAATTTAAATAATCGTAAATCCCTTTCGAGGCACTTTGGAGTTTATTTGAATGCCTATGGTTCGTTGAATTTCTTTGGCTTAAACGATGGCTTTTTTGACCGCTTTAATTCATTGCAAACAGTTAATTTCAATGGCGGTGTTTCCACCGGTTTTGCTATCCAGGGGGGTGCGCATTTTCGCATCGGTCTAAATGTTGAATATTTTTCCGATAATATGATCGATCCCTTTCCTAAAAGTTCCTTGCTCTTGAGTTTTGGGATTCTGATTATAGATCCCAAAGCAATGCTATGATTCGTAAACCTGATCCTAGCACCTTGAAGTTTGTAACTTCAAGGACATTAGACACCAGGATTCCTGCCTTGTCGGCAGACAGGTACAATCCAAATTAATACAAGAATATTTTACAATTGTAAATGTCTGCCTGCATTTCAGTTGCAAACTGAAATGAGCAAAGGGTAAAAACCATACTGTGCCGTAATCAACCCCTTTGTTGTTTTGATTGACAGGGACAGGGAAAATAATTTGAAGGAAGTTGAGGAGATGTAGTTCTAAAAAAATCCAAATAATAAAAACCAAATTTCAATTTAATATTCTTATCTTTGTAAAAACAAATTGTAAAATTAATTTTTAACATGTAGTTTCCGTATAATATGCAAAATAAAGAGTGTTATATTGAAAATTACCGCTTAATAATATGTTAGCAAGCATAAAAAAAACAAAAAGAAGAATAATATGAAAAGATTAACATTTTTAGTATTAATTGTTTTCGGTTTGATAGGAGTTGCCAATGCACAAGAAGAAAAGATCAGTAATAAATTTGGGATGGGTTTTCAATTGAATCAATATCAAAATGACTTTGGATTGGGACTTAATATGACCAGTCCATATTTCGCACATGATAAAATCGCAGTTCGATTTAGAGGAAATTTTATGTTTAACGAACATGTGAAAAACAACGAAACAACATGGACACCCTATTCTAATATTTCATTAGGGTTAATTGGAGTTGCAGGAAAAGTTTGCGATTTTATCAGATTGTATGGAGAAGGTGGAATCATTAGTTTATTTCCGTCTGATGAATTTTCTTCGGAAGAATTTGTATTTGGAGGCTATGGATTGTTTGGTTTTGAGTTTTACATGAATAGCAGGAGTAATTATTTCATTGAAATTGGAGGAGTTGGTACTGGTGCGACAGCCGATAATATTACGAATGAACCAATATACTCAAACGGATTGTTGATAAGCACTGGTTTTAGAATACAATTTTAAGAGGAATGAATACGCTTGCTAACAAATCGTTGCACCTGACATTTTACAAAGGTTGAAATAAATAAATTAGCAACGGCACATAAAATATTCCTATAAAAATAGAAACCGATAAAATGCTTGCTGCAAATTCCTTATCTAAGTTTTCAATGGATGAAAAGGTCAGTGTGTTATAACCGACAGGGGTTGTGGAACCGAGGATCACGATTGCCCGGGTCAGTCCTTCGAGACCGAGAATTTCTGTAATCAAACATCCCAGAAGCAAACCCAATCCCATGCGGATAGCAATAACCGAGATCATAGCAGGAAGCTTTACGATTTTCGGTTCAAAAAATATCCCGACAGATAACATCAATAAAGGTATAGTCAAATCTCCGGCTATTTTAAAAAAATTGTATGTTATTCCTGTTATTTCAACCTTTGTGAAATTCAGTATCAATCCGGCAAAAATCGCCCAGATTGGCGGAGCAAGCAGAAATCTTTTATAAATCGTTTTCTTATGTTTTTGATGGCTGCCATATTTGCAAGCCTGGAAATAAATAAAGGTAAACACCATAATGCCGTTTCCCATATCCATAATTATAATACGCGACAATCCTTCCTCGCCAAAAGCAGCTATAATAAAAGGAAGCATAAACCCGATATTAAGGATCATCGTGCCAACCAAAAAAGTTCCAAGTGTTTTCTGCTCTAACTTTAAGTACTTCGCCGTTATACGTGCTATAAAATAAGTTACGACAATGATTCCTGTAGAAATAAAGGGTAGAAAAATAAACTCAGAAGTTAACCGGCTTTGAGAAAGTGAAATTACGATCAAAGCAGGTAAAGCTATATAGAAAACAATCTTTAGCAGAATATCGCCATTGTCCTTTTTAAATATTTTGAATATTTTGAGAATATATCCAACTACGAAAAAAAGTATAACAGGAAGTATTTCAGATATTATTTTTTCCATAAGGGCGGATAAAAATACAAAAATATAATGTCATTGGCAGAATTCAGGAAATAAAGATTAAGTGAAGTTGTAGTGCTTTAATGTTTAATGATTTTCTTTGTTTCTGTGAAAAAGCTTTTATTATTTCTGACTTCCATCTTGCAGAAATAAATACCTTTCGGTAATGCGTCAGCATGGAATTGTTGAGTAAAAGTACCGCACTCCATTTCTTCGTTTATAATAACCGCAACCGTTTTACCAAATAAATCCAATACCGATAACCTCACAAAAGCCTTTTCAGGAATTACGTATTCAATATTTATTTCACCGGTGAATGGATTGGGTGAAATTTTTGTAAAATGAACAGCGCCTGATGACTCTTCATCAGGATCAATTCCAACGGTACAAGGGTCGCAACTACCGAAACAAATAGCAGTGAGAGTAGAATCAACTTCGGGAACCGTAATAAACCTGTTGAAACCACCCTGCCCGTCATCCGTTCCACATTCCTCCGGCACTTGCTCTGCCCCATCCCAGGTGTTACCATTAACAAATTTGTATTCATGATATTCACTTGATAAAAGGGTTAAAGTAACAGTATAAATATTATTACCTGTCAGGGTCATTTCTGTTGCAGCCGGGTCCCAGCCCTGAAAACTACCTGTTATATGTATTCCATCGGCTGAAACAGTATCTTCTGACATGTCAACCCGGAAGGTTATATCTATCTCAACAGGAACATATCCGCAAGGATAGCAACTACCAAAACAAAGTGCTGTTAAAGTTGAATCAACAGAAGGAACGTCTAAATATCTGTTATAGCCACCCATTCCATCTGGCACTCCACAGGCAGGAGGCACCTGCTCTACGCCAGGCCAGTCGGTTCCGTTTATATATTTAAATTCAACATATTCTCCTGCAGAAAGAGTAACTGTAACAGCAAAAATATCATCACCAATATTTGTCATTTGGGTTGTTCCGGGATTCCAGCCCTGAAAACTTCCGGCAATATGAACACCATTCGGCGATACGGTTTGTTCTGACATATCTATCTGAAATGTAATATTAACAGGATCTCCGCATGGGTTACAACTGCCAAAGCAAACGGCAATTAAAACCGTATCTGCTACAGGGACAGTTAAAAACCGGTTATTGTTTTGTGCACAGGCAGCAGGCACACTTTCATCCTCGCCCCATTCGTCACCGTTAACGAATTTGTATTCAATATAATCGCCCCCGGTAAAATCCTGCGAATATGAATAGATATTATTCCCAATATCAGTCATCAGGGTTGCACCGGGGTCCCAACCCTGAAAACTCCCTGCAATATGAACTCCTTCGGGAGGTACGGTTTGTTGCGACATGTCAACCTGAAAGGTAACGTTTACTGCATATCCATTAATAAACAGCAAAAAAACAACTGATGTTAAAAGAGATTTTAAATTTTTCATTATAATAAGTTTAATTAACTCAAATTTTGGTTTTCAAAATTAATAAATTAAAATTAACTAATCCCGAACTTATGTTATTTCATACATTTGTACGTTTAAAATTTAATCACAAATATCTCATGAAAAAATCAGTTCTGCTATTTCTAAGTATTTTACTTTTTACCGTTTTAATAGCACAGGAAAAAGTTATCATCAGAATCCAAAATCCCACAAAAGAAAATCATAAGGAATTTTTAACAAAGAATTATGACATTGCTGCCTATAAGCCAAAATTAGCTTTAGACCTTGTAGTAACTTATAACGAGTATGAAAACCTTTTAAGCCAGGGTTATTCGGTTTCTGTAATTCAAACTGAGAAGCAGCTCAAGGAAAATCTTATCGTTGGTAAAGACCTGGCAGGATATCGAAACTATAACGACGTTTTAACCGAGCTGCAACAAATAGAAGCTAACAATACTGGTATTTGTAAACTTTACGATATTGGCGACAGTCGCGGTAAAGAATATTCAACCGGGGGTAATTCAAATTATGATAACTATAACCATGAAATCTGGGCGATGAAAGTCTCCGACAATGTAACCCTTGAAGAAGACGAGCCTTATGTTTATTATATGGGCGAACATCATGCACGCGAACCGATAAGCCTTGAAGTGGCTATGTATATTTTAAATCATATTATTTCTAATTACGGAACCGACCCGACAATTACAGACCAGGTAAATAACACTCAAATCTGGTTCATGCCTTTGGTCAACCCGGACGGGCATAAAATAGTTACAGACGAAGACGACCTGTGGTGGAGAAAAGATATAAGGGATAACAATGAAAACGGGCAATTAGATTTCGGTTACTCTCCCGATGGAGTCGATCCTAACAGGAATTACGGATGGCATTGGGGAGGCTCAGGGTCATCAGGCGATCCTTATAGTGAGACTTACCGTGGTCCTTCAGCATTTTCCGAACCCGAAATACAGGCAATGAAAAACATGATAGATTCTTATCATTTTGTTACAGGTATCACATATCACAGCTATAGTGAACTGGTTCTCTTCCCGTATGGATATGCAAACGGTGTTACAGCCCCCGACCATGACGCTTTGGAAGAATTAGCTATTAATATGGCTGTTACAATCCCGGCTGCAGGTGGCGGGAATTACACGCCACAGGAATCATGGCAACTCTACCCTGCATCAGGAACAACAGATGATTATTCTTATGGCGAACATGGTATTTTTTCATTTACAATTGAATTGGGAACTGTGTTCATCCCTCCGGCAAGCCAGATCGACCAGATTTGTCAGGACAATCTGCAGGCTGCCTTGATACTGTTAGACAGGGTCAATCATTCTACCCTTACGGGAATCGTCAGAGATGCCAATACCAGCAATCCCATTATGGCAGAAGTTTATATTGACGGTATTGATAACACAGGCGAATTCAGGGAGCCATACACAAGCGATACGGATTTCGGAAGGTATTACCGGCTACTCATGGATGGAAATTATTCGGTAACGTCTTCGGCTTACGGATATATTCCTCAAACTTTTAATAGTGTTAATATAAACAGTTCCGGGCAAACCATTTTAGATGTTTATCTGATTCCGTCACAAACCGTAACCGTTACCGGAACCGTAACAGATGCAGCTACGACTTTGCCTGTTGAAAATGCAACAATTGAGGTTTTAAATACTCCGATATCTCCCGTAACTACCAATGAATTCGGTCAATACACAATCAACGACATAATGGAAGGCACATATACTTTCAGGGTTTATGCGATTGACTATGCTACGGTTATGCAGGAGCTTGAGGTTTCCGTTTCCAATAATGTTTTCGATTTTCAATTGCAGGAAAGTATAGCATGGAGTTTTGAATCAGGGTCATTCGAACCGCAGTGGTCGTTTGGTGGAAACGCTCCATGGTCTATTACCACTGAGAATCCTCATGATGGAGCATACTGCTCACAATCCGGAAATATAGGTGACAATCAAAACTCGGAAATGGAGATCACTCTCGAACTGACCTCCGGCGGAGATGTTTCTTTTTACAGAAAAGTTTCCTCGGAAAGTGGCTACGATTACCTTGAATTTTATATTAACGATATAAAACAAGGCGAATGGGCAGGAGAATTGGATTGGGCTGAAGTTATTTTTCCGGTTACCGCCGGAGAACATACCTTTAAATGGGTTTATGATAAAGACAGCTATGTATCAAGCGGCAGCGATTGCGGATGGATTGATTATATCATTTTTCCGCCTTATGCAGATTTTCCTGATATAGATGTAAGTCCACTGAGTTTTGAAGTTACCCTGCCTGTTAATGATAGCAGTGTTGAACAGCTTACATTGTCGAACCTCGGCGAACAGGAACTCGACTTCAACATCAGTAAACAATACATAACCGACAAGTCTAAGGCTTACTGTTCTGCCAGCGGCGGGTGCGATGAATATATCAGCCGGGTTATATTCAACACCATCGATAATGTATCCGCTTGCAGCAACTATGCCGATTACACAAGTATTTCAACCAACGTAAACGCCGGACAAACCTATAGCCTGACAATCGAAAACGGCAATGTATATTCTTCTGATGACCTTGGAGTTTGGGTTGACTGGAACCAGGATGAAGATTTTGATGATACTGGTGAGAATATGGTTTGTGATGTTAATAACAGTGGTCAGGGAACTTTCCAGATTACAGTTCCCGGTGATGCTTTTTCCAGGACAACAAGAATGAGAATCAGGATGAAATACTACGGATCAAACTGTGGCAGCCCTTGTGGAACTACAACCTATGGCGAAGTGGAAGACTACACACTAATAGTGAGTGGCTTAAACGATTGGCTTACAATAGTGCCAATGTTAGGTGCCGTCACAGGACAAGATTCGATAAACCTCGATCTGACATTTAATTCAACAGACCTGGAAGAGGGTGATTATCATGCCGATGTTACTGTTAACAGCAATGACCCTGATGAATCCGAGATAATTATACCCTGTACACTGCATGTTATGAATGAAATTTCTGTCAGTCTAAAAGCATTGTTAGAGGGACCGTTCGCAGGTACACAAATGAATACCGGCCTTAATACTTCCGGCTTTATCCCGATTGACCAACCCTTTAATACTACGCCCTGGAATTATTCAGGAACAGAGACCGTAACTGCAATCCCTAATGCAAATGTGGTGGATTGGGTGTTAGTAGAACTAAGGGATGCTGCCGATGCAGGTTCAGCAACCCCGGGAACCATGATAGCAAAACAGGCTACATTTTTACTGAATGACGGAACCATCGTTGGTTTAGACGGTTCGTCTAATCTACAATTCCACAATTCTATAATTCAACAATTATTTATAGTGCTCTGGCACAGGAACCATCTCGGCATTATGTCAGCAAATGCATTAACAGAAACAGGTGGTGTTTACAATTACGATTTCACAACAAGCGCCGGACAAGCTTATGGCACTGATTCGCAGAAAGAAATTGCTTCGGGCATCTGGGGTATGATTAGCGGCGATGCCAATGCTGACGGACAGGTTACGACAGGCGATAAAACCGATGTTTGGGAAAACGCAGCCGGCACTTCTGAATATCTATACAGCGATTTCAACTTAGACGGACAGGTGGATAACCAGGATAAAGATGATTACTGGCTGCCGAATTTAGGGAAAGGAACGGGAGTGCCGGAATAGGATTATTCGTGTGACCACTGCCGGAGCGTATGCCCGTGAGAATAGGTCTGACGAATACAAAGAGTTCGAAGTTACGAAATACTGATTACGGGAAAGTTTGTTCAGGATAATTTGTTTTAATTTCGATTGAAGACTGCTGAACAAATAAAAACCACGTGAATGATTTGCTATAAAATATTAATGACCAAATTTAAAAATAAATATCGGATTGAATCAAACAGAATGCCTGGATGGGATTATTCAGGCAACGGTTTTTACTTTATTACCATTGTAACACAAAAAATGGAATGTATTTTGGGCGAAATTATGAACGGGAAAATGATATTATCTGATTTTGGTGAAATTGCCCAAAACGAATGGTATAAATCATTTGAAATACGACAGGAATTAATTTTGGACGAATTTGTATTAATGCCCAATCATTTGCATGCATTGGTTGTATTGAAAAAACCGGATAATTCGCACGGTTCGTACGGTTCGCACGTAGAGACGCACGGCCGTGCGTCTCTACAATCAATCCAACAATCAACGGAACAATCAACGGAACAATCATTCCGACAATCAATCCAACAATCAACGAAACAATCTAAATTTTATCGCAAACCAAAATCATTATCATCGTTTATTGCCGGATATAAATCGGCGGTTACAACCAAAATAAATAATTTGATTGATGAATACGTAAAAACGCACGGCGAAAATGTTGAGACGCACAGCCTTGCGTCTCAACCTATATTTGAAAAATATAACCGCAAAAACAGATTATGGCAACCTAATTACCACGACCACATTATCCGCAACGATGATGGATATTGGCGAATAAAAAATTATATTAAAAACAATCCTAAAAATTGGACAGATGATAAATTCTACGGATAAAATAAATGTATCCAATTGATGATATTCACAAATTGAACGGTTGAAACGGACATGTAGGCTTGGAAGATTTCCACGAGTTCGCAAAAAGATCAGATATAAAAAAAACCAGCCACTAATAAAAATAAAAAGTATTATATTTGCTAAAACAATAATAACAAATAATATGAAACACGCATGTTTTTTATATTGAGACACACAAGAGAATGATTAAAATGTATGTGGCTAACAGTTAACGTATTACTAAATTTTAAGCAGATGAAAAAACACATTTTATTTCTAATTTCATTATTCTTTTCAATCTTCGCCCTCAATGCAGGTATTATTGAAAAAACTTATTACTTTAAAAATTATGAGATCACTCAATCGGGAGAGTATCACCTTATCAGTTTTGAAAACACCTTACTTACCGGAATAACAGGTGAACCACTCCTACCCTATCAGGCAATCAAATTAATTCTGCCACCGGGAGAAATTGCAAAGTCTTTTGAGTTTATTGGAGAGGAAAAAATTCAACTGCCGGGATACTTTAAAATTTATCCGCAGCAGCCATCAAGGCCTCTGTCGGATAACAGTCCGCGTAATTTCTTAATCAATGAAGAAGTTTACAATACAAATGCCCCTTATCCCGAAAAAAACACCGGTGAATTGGTAACAGAGTATATGAACGGATATGCGATAGGTTTATCTTCTTTTACACCTGTAAAGTATAATCCGGTAACAGGAATAGTATCGTATTATAAGAAAGTAAAAATTAAAATTACAACTGCTCCTAGTCCTGTTTCGTCAAATGCTTTACAAAACATATCTGCGTTAGATGTTACAAACAAAAGGATAAGAAAATTTATCCAGAATCCGTCATTAATAGCTCAATACCCAACAAAAAATTTAAAATCCGATAATTACCAATTACTCATTATCACTCCTGCTCAATTTGAAAACAACTACCAGGATTTGATTGATATTTACCTTGAAAGAGGCATTAAGACGCAGGTTGTTACAACTGAATACATTTCATCAAACAGTACGGGACAGGATGACCAGGAAAAAATTCGCAATTATATAATACAGGAATATCAAAATCACAGTGTGGAATACATCCTCTTAGGCGGTGATGTAGAGCATATCCCTTACCGCGGGTTTTATTGCTATGTTCAGTCAGGCGGCGGATATGAAGACAGCAATATCCCAGCTGACCTTTATTATTCAGCACTTGACGGCAACTGGAACAATGACGGTGACAACCGCTGGGGAGAACCCGGTGAAGATGACCTGCTACCTGATATTGCAGTTGCACGATTCTCTTTCAGCGATGCTTCCGAGCTGAGCAATATGATAAATAAATCCGTTTCATACCAAAATAATCCCGTTCTCGGCGAACTCCGCGATCCTCTTCTTGCGGGAGAGCACCTTTATTACAGCCCTGAAACGTGGGGCGCTGATTACTTAGAATTGCTCATCGGCTATCACGATGATAACGGTTATACAACAATTGGAATTCCCGATGACCATAATATTGATACACTTTATGCACGCTCCCAATCATGGGGCAAAACTGATCTGATAGCAAAAATCAACCAGGGGAAACAATTTGTTCACCATGTTGGTCATGCCAACTCAACTTATGTGGCTCATTTATACAACTCCGATATAACAAATTCCAACTTTTCAGGGGCAAACGGCATTACTCATAATTATACCCTGATTCACACTCATGGCTGCACTTGCGGGTCGTTCGACTATAACGACTGTATCCTTGAAAAGATGGTTTCTATACAGAACTTTGCAGTGGCTGTGATTGGCAATTCCAGGTATGGCTGGTTCAACGAAGGGCAGACAGAAGGGCCGGCTGCCCACCTGCACCGTGAAATGACAGATGCCCTTTACCATGAAAAACTGAACCATATAGGCGCTGCATTTGTCGAATGTAAGATACAGACAGCTCCGTGGGTTACGGCTCCGGGACAATGGGAAGAAGGAGCCTTACGCTGGAACTTCTATGATATTAATATTTTGGGAGACCCCGTTCTAAGCGTTTGGACGGACGAACCGGTTTCCATACAGGTAAATTACCAGGATACCATCATTATTGCCCTTCCGTCAACTTCTGTTACCGTTACAAGCGGCGGCTCACCATTGGAGAATTTTACATGCGCCATTATAAAAGACAGCGTGCTTCATGGTGTTGGTTTTACCGATGCCACCGGTACAGCACAAATTGACCTCGACCCTGTATTTTCCGAAACCGGTAATGCTGAATTGATCATCTCAGGTTATAATTGTTTGCCAACATCATTCCCAATAACTGTTATTCCGAATTCCGGCTCTTACCTGATATATTCATCCCACCAGATAGATGATTCGCAAGGTAACGGAAATAGTGAAGCTGATTTCGGTGAAATTATAGATTTAACTGTTGAGGTCGAAAATGTAGGAACACAACAGGCGAATAATGTTCAGGTTACACTTACCACTTCCGATAGTTACATCACAATAACCGATGATTTCGAGAACTATGGCGATGTCCCCGGAAGCTCAACCTTAAGTGTTGCAAATGCTTTTTCTTTTGATGTTGCACCTAATGTTCCCGACCAGAAGGAGGTAACTTTCGAACTGGAAATGGTAAGCAGCGACACCTGGATTTCCAGCTTCAACATTCTTGTAAATGCACCGGAACTTACCATCGGCAACCTGACAATCGATGATTTGCAAGACGGAAACGGCAACGGCATCCTCGATCCGGGTGAAACGGCTGACATCATTATCCAATCCTCCAACCTCGGTCACTGTGCTTGCGAAAATACTATCGGGACATTGAGTTCATTAAGCAATTTTTTAACAATTTCTGACAGAACCTATGATTTGGGAACACTTGCACAAGGAGAAATAAAACAAGCTGTATTTTCCGGATCGGTTGACGCATCCACACCGGTTGGAACATGTATTGACCTCAGCTACGAACTTACATCGGGCGAATACACCGCACAAAACTCTTTTTACAGGTCTGTCGGTTTGGTGTATGAGGATTTTGAAACAGGTGATTTTTTTGCTTTTAGCTGGCAATCCGGTGGCGATGCCCCCTGGGTCATCACATCCGTAAATCCTTATGAAAATGTTTTTTGTGCACAATCCGGTAGCATAAACCATAATCAAACCTCCGAACTTCAAATAACTTTTAATGTAATAAACGATGATAGTATTTCATTTTTCAGGAAAGTTTCTTCAGAAGCCGGTTGGGACTATCTGCGGTTTTATATCAACGGAGTACAGCAGGATGAATGGTCAGGTGAAGAAGGCTGGGCAAAGGTCTCTTATCCAGTTACTGCCGGAGAATATACCTTAAAATGGGCTTATACAAAAGACGGTTCGGTTAGTAACGGTAGTGATTGCGGCTGGATCGATCTCATTAAATTTCCTCCATTCATGGTAACAAAAAATCTTGATATAAAAGTATTGTTAGAAGGTCCTTTTAACGGAACTGATATGAATACCGGGTTGAATTCAGGCGGATTTTTACCATTGGATCAGCCTTATAATATAACTCCATGGAATTATCCCGGCTCTGTAAATATCGAAAGCATACCCAATGCAAATATTGTCGATTGGGTTTTAATTGAACTGAGAGATGCAGCGGATTCTACATCAGCAACACAGGGAACCATGATAGCAAAACAGGCTGCCTTTCTGCTGGATGACGGGACTATCGTTGGTTTAGACGGTTCGTCTAATCTACAATTCAATAATTCAATAATTCAACAATTATTCGTTGTCATCTGGCACAGAAATCATCTCGGCATTATGTCAGCAAATGCATTAACAGAAACAGGTGGCGTTTATTCTTACGATTTCACAACAGGCGCCGGACAAGCTTATGGCACTGATTCACAGAACGAACTTACAACCGGAGTATGGGGAATGATAAGCGGTGATGGCAACAGTGATGGGCAAATTACAACTGATGATAAAACCGGCACATGGGAAATCCAAGCCGGAAAATCAGAATATCTTAATGGTGATTATAACCTTGACGGACAAGTAAACAATCCGGATAAAAATGATTACTGGCTGCCGAATGTGGGGAAAGGGACAGGAGTGCCGGAATAGGATTATCAAAACACACAACTCTTGAAACTTTATATTCCTCACTTACATAAGTTAAACAAATAGGAAACTGACAGGCAGAATGGTAATATGTGCAAAACGGTTGTAGATATACGGTATTATGCACAATACAAAAATTTATTGTAAACTAAAAATAAAACATCATGAAAAAATCAATCCTATCAATCGTTTTAGCCTTTTTTATCCAGGCTACTGTATTTTCGCAGGGCTGCCTCCCCGAAGGAATATTATTTACAACCCAGGCACAAATCGACAATTTTCAAACCAATTATCCGGGGTGTAGTGAAATTGGAGGAAATGTTTACATTATGAATAGTAGTATATCCAATCTAAATGGATTGAGTGTATTAACTTCCATTGGGGGAAATCTTTGGATTAGTAACAATCTATCCCTGGTCAACATTTCGGGCCTTAGCAATTTAACTTCTATTGGTTGGTTTCTTAGAATTGAGGACAATCCGTCCCTGACCACTTTAACAGGGCTAAATAATTTAACTTCTATCGGATTAAATCTTGAAATCATAGATAATTATTTGTTGAATTCTTTATCTGGTCTTCAGGGTATAACAAATGTCAATGGACGTATTACTATTAACCAAAACCCATCTCTTACAAACTTGTCAGGACTTGACAATTTAACTTCTGTTGTTGAATATGTTTCAATTCAGCTTAATTTCAATTTGTCTAATTTTACAGGTTTAGGGAATCTAACTTATATTGGGGGAAACTTAACAGTTTATGGCAATAATACCCTATTAAGTTTATCAGGTCTGAATAATATAACTATCAGTGGAAATCTCAATATTTCAAACAACACTGCCCTGCCAAATTTAAGTGGGCTTGAGAATGCCTTAATTGGCGGAAATATCCACATTGAAAACAACAATGCCCTCTCCAGTTTAACAGGTCTTAACAATCTGACTTCTATTGGAGGATACCTTTGTATTTCTAACAACAATATCCTTACAAATTTAACAGGTCTTAACAATTTAACTTCAATAGGTGGCGGACTTTGGATTGGGCATACTTATTATCCCGGGAATCCAGCTTTAACAAGTTTAACAGGTTTAAATAATCTAAGTTCAATAGGGGGAGAGATTTTTATCAAAGGCAATAATATCCTGACAAGTTTAACAGGGCTAAGTAATCTAACTTCTGTAGGTGGATATTTTAAGATTACAGACAACAATGCCCTTCCAAATTTAATAGGTTTTGAAAACCTAACTTCCATTGGAAGTTACCTTTGGATTCAAAATAACCCTTTATTGGCCAACATAACAGCATTAGATAATCTTAATGCCGGAACAATTAGCAGTTTATATATAATCGACAATGCTTCATTAACCACATGCAATGCTCAGGGTATTTGTGATTTTCTGGTTTCGCCTAATGGAAGTGTTAATATTTATAATAATGCAAGCGGCTGTAACAATCCGCCAGAGATCGCCAGTGCCTGTGGGGTTACGATCACCTGTCTTCCTTATGGCAACTATTATTTTTTTACACAAACCCAAATTAACAATTTCCAAAGCAATTACACCGGTTGTACAGAAATAGGTGGAAATGTTCAAATAATTGGGGATGATATTACGAATTTAAACGGTTTAAATGTTATGACAGGTATTTCAGGCCACCTTACAATTGGAAGCTATAATGGCAATCCCGTCCTGACCAGTATATCAGGTCTTAGCAATGTAACTTATGTTGGAGGAAACCTTTTATTGAGAAAAAATACTGCCCTGCCCAGCTTAGCAGGCCTTGGTAGTGTGGCCTCCATTGGCGGAGACTTTAAAATTTGGAACAATGATGCCCTGACCGGTTTATCAGGCCTTGACAATGTGGTGACTATTGGAGGATACCTTAATTTTGATGGTAACGATGCTTTGACTAATGTGACAGGACTTAACAATTTGACCACTATCGGTGGATACCTTGAATTTGATTACAACCCTGCCTTGACAAATTTATCAGGACTTAATAGTTTGACTTCCATTGGTGAAGACTTATATATTGAGGATAATGATGCCCTAACAAGTCTAACCGGACTAAGCAATGTAACTTCCATAGGTGGTGAACTTGTTATTTATGACAATGAAATCTTAAGCAGTCTGACAGGTCTGGACAATATCAATGCCGGAACTATTAGTGATTTATACATAACCTATAATTATTCATTATCAACATGCGAGGTCCAAAGTGTTTGTAATTACCTCGCAAGTCCGAATGGTGACATCGAGATATATGATAATGATGATGGTTGCGATGACGAGGATGAAGTGATAGCAGCTTGCGCGGCGGCTGGCTTTCAGCTTGATCTTACAGTTTTTCTTGAAGGTCCATTCAATATAACAGATATGAATACGAATCTTTACCCTGATGAAATACCAACATCTCAACCATACAATAATTCTTCCTGGAATTATGCGGGAAGCGAAAATGTGCCTACCGTACCGGCAGGAGTTGTTGACTGGCTTTTGATAGAATTGCGCGATGCAGCCAGTGCCTCAACAGCAACAGGATCAACCATGATCTCCCAACAAGCTGCATTTTTATTAAACAATGGTTCAGTCGTTGGTTTAAACGGCTCCGATTATCTGGACTTCAGCAATACAATAAATCATAATATGTATGTTGTAATCTGGCACCGCAATCACCTTGGAATAATGTCGGCTACTGCTTTAACCGAAAGTGGCGGGATATATTCTTATGACTTTACAACAAGCGCATCACAAGCACACAATTCGGGTCAGGTAAATTTAGGAACCGCCTTTGGAATGATAGCAGCCGATGTTAATGCAGACGGAGAAATTAATTCGGGTGATAAAACTATCTGGACAGATCAAGCCGGAAATGAAGGATACAAATCCGCTGATATGAATATGAATACACAGGTGAATAATCAGGATAAGAATAATAAATGGCTACTAAATATTACAGAAGAATGCCAGGTTCCAGAGTAGATTTTATAAATGAAAACCTTGCCCCTTGTTGGTGTTTTCACTAAAGTGTCATCGGACTCCTGTACTTAAAGAACAATAACCCTGTTCCGCATCGGTATAAAGAGCCAGTTGTACCTGATAAAATTTTGAAAATTATTCGTTTTGAAAAGATATTTTTATATTTGTACTCATCAACAGAAAATCAAAAAGTGAGAATAACCAAAGATGAAGCATATAAAAAAATAGCACAACTGGTTGAACGGTTTAGCGAACATGTTGAAGAATACAAGCGTGGGAACTATAACGAGCATCAGACGCGGGTAGATTATATCAACCCTTTTTTTAAAGCACTCGGTTGGGACATGGACAACGAACAGGGGTTTGCCGAAGCATACCGCGAAGTCATTCACGAGGACAAGATAAAAGTTGGTGGAACTACAAAAGCGCCCGACTACGGTTTTACACTTTTCGGACAACGCAAATTTTTTGTGGATGCAAAGAAACCCTCCGTAAACATTAAAGGCGACATTGCCCCGGCGTACCAGGTGAGACGTTATGGGTGGAGTGCAAAAGTGCCCATTTCCATCGTTACCGATTTTGAGGAATTTTCCATTTACGACTGCACTAAAAAACCCAAACCAACCGACAAAGCCTCGGTATCCCGGATCAAATATCTAACATTCGACCAATACCTTGACGAATTTGATTTTCTTTGGGATGTTTTCGCCAAAGAGAACCTGCCAAAAGGCCGTTTTGACAAATATGTGCAAAGCGACACCAGAAAAAAAGGAACGGCAACTGTTGATGATGAATTCCTTAAATCAATTGAGCAATGGCGTACCTATCTTGCAACCAGCATTGCGTTGAGAAACAAATCGCTCAATGTGGACGAACTCAATTATGCCGTTCAAAAAATTATTGACCGTATTATCTTCCTGCGTATGTGTGAGGACAGGGGCGTTGAGCAATATGGAAACCTTAAAAAGGCAGCCGAAAAGGGAGACGTTTATCAAAACCTGTTCGGACTGTATCACATTGCTGATGACAAGTACAATTCAGGATTGTTTGACTTCATAGAAGATAAAATCACACCCGGCATTATCATTGACAACAAAGTCCTCAAAACCATCATAAAGGAACTTTATTATCCGGAATGTGAATATGAGTTTTCTGTAATGCCTGCTGACATTCTTGGCAGCGTGTATGAACGATTTCTCGGTAAAACCATACGCCTTACTCCTGCGCATTATGCGAAGATTGAAGAAAAACCGGAAGTACGGAAAGCCGGAGGCGTTTACTATACCCCAAAATATGTGGTGGACTATATTATAGAAAACACTGTAGGAAAGCTCATCCAGGGCAAAACACCCAAGCAGGTTGAAAAGATTAAAATATGTGACCCTGCCTGTGGTTCCGGCTCATTCCTTATTGGAGCTTACCAATATCTGCTTGACTGGCATCTGAAATATTACAACGAAAACCCTCCAAAAAAGAAAAGGGACAACCCGTTAACACCAGAAGGCAACCTGACCACTGCCGAAAAAAAACGAATCCTGCTTAACAATATTTTTGGAGTTGACATAGACACGCAAGCCGTCGAAGTAACCAAACTTAACCTGTTGCTAAAAGCACTGGAAGGCGAAACTTTGGCATCCATCAGCCAGCAACTATCATTATTTCAAGAAAGGGTGCTTCCTAATCTCGGCAACAACATCAAATGCGGCAACTCGCTTATCGGGCATGATTTTTATGACCAGCAGCTTGAAATATTCCCGGAACAAATAAAGAAGATAAACGCCTTTGACTGGAAAGAAGGATTTCCTGAAATTATGTCCCCCTCCGGAGGGAGTGCAGGGGGAGGTCAAGGTGGCCTGCCTGCCGAAGCTTCAGCGAAGGCAGGGTTTGATGCAGTAATTGGGAATCCGCCATATATACCCATAGAATTTTTTACTGATGATGAGAAGCACTATTATAAGTTAAATTATCCAGAGTTAACCAGAAAATTCGAGACTTCTGTAATATTCATCCTTAGGGGATTGGAAATAATTAATAAAGTAGGGATGTTAGGATTTATATCCACACAAACTTGGCAAACAGGTGAGAATTATAAGAGTTTTAGAAAAAGAATATTTGAAGATTATGGTTTGCAACAAATAATTAATCTACCTTTTAATGTGTTCAAAGATGCCTATGTAGATACTGGTATTTTTATCTTTTCAAAAAAGACACAATCCAAATACAGAATCTTTTTATATGATAAAAAAGACAACACTTATTCAATAGCTGATCTAAATTTTAATGTTATTCAAACAACTGATATAATTGCGCCTGATTACAAAATCATTTTTAATGAGCAAATAGGGCAGCTATCCAAAAAGTTTATTTCAGAAAAGTTTGTTGAATTGGGCCATATAAGTATTTCTACTCAAGGATTATCTGCAAGCAGATTTACAAAAACTAATAATGCAAAAGGCAAATGGGTTTTACCTTTTATTAATGCAAAAGTCAAGAGATATTCCTTCCTCCAAGAGGATGTATTTTTAGTAGATTTAGAAAATCATAAATCGCTTCATAAATATTATATTAATAAGAAAAAAATTCTTATCAGGAGAATTATTAATCGCCAAAATCGGTTAGATGCTACTTTCTTTAATGATGATGGGGTTTTTAAAAAAGATTTAAATCCCTTTATAATAACGGACGCAGAAATAAAAACCAAATATGTACTGGGTTTGCTAAATAGCAAATTGTTTTCTTGGCTTTATCTCAATTCATCAACGATAGCAACAAAAGATGATTTTCGGCAAACAACATTAACGGAGCTTAGAAAACTACCAATAAGGAAAATTAATCAGAGAAATAAAAAGGAACTATCAACCGAAGAAGATATAATAAAAACAGTTGACAATATCTTGAAACTAAATGAGCAATTACAAACCACCAAACTCGAAACCCAACGCCAGCAAATCCAGCGTACCATTGACCATGAAGAGAAAAAGATAGATGAGTTGGTATATGAGCTTTATGGGTTGAGTGAGGAGGAGATTAAAATAATTGAAGAAAATTAAAGGCTAAAGCCATATTTTTTAATAAACTGATTCACCGTGCTAAAGCACGGAGCAAAATATTAAATAATGCTAATTGTTCAAGGTTCAGTATTACAAATAATTTTTGCTCCGGTCTTTAGTCCGTGATTAATTGAATTTTGTACATTTGGCTTTAGCCATTAATAATAATATTTATGCATTTTATAATATGGATTCAGTCCTGGTGCAAATCCAGCGTACCATTGACCATGAAGAGAAAAAGATAGACGAGTTGGTATATGAGCTTTATGGGTTGAGTGAGGAGGAGATTAAGATTGTTGAAGAAAATTAAAGGCTAAAGCAATATTTTTTAATAAACTGATTCACCGTGCTAAAGCACGGAGCAAAATATTAAATGACACACACTGTAGTGGAAATTGAAAGATCAGGATTTTTTACCCTGCCCTTTAGGGCGGGGATAATATAAATCTGGATATTCGGCTTTAGCCATTAAGAATATTAGCCAGGTGAAGACAATTAATGGCTTAAGCTACAATACTGATTATAAATTTTGTTCACCGTGCTAAAGCACGGAGCAAAATATTAAATAATGCTAATTGTTCAAGGTTCAGTATTACAAATAATTTTTGCTCCTGCCTTTAGGCACCGGTGATTAATTGAATTTTGTACATTTGGCTATAGTCATTAATAATAATTTTTGCTCCGGCACTTAAGCCGGTGATTAAATAAATTTCGTACATTTGGCTTTAGCCATTAAAAACATAAACTATGCCTTTTGTAAAAATATGGATACATGCAGTTTGGACCACAAAGAAAAGGGAACCAATGCTCAATAAAACAATACGCCAGACTGTATTTGAGCACATTCATCAAAATGCTCTCAAAAAAGATATATTTATGGATATTGTCAACGGACATTCAGAACATGTTCACTGTCTTTTCCGACTTAAAAATGATCAAACTATCAGCAAAGTGATGCAGTTGATAAAAGGAGAGCCATCATTCTGGATCAATCGCCAAAAATTAATAAAATCAAAATTTCAATGGCAGGATGAGTATTTTGCCGTATCGGTCAGTGAATCACAGGTGAATGCAGTCAGAAAGTATATAAGGGACCAGGAAGAACATCATAAGAAAAAAACTTTTGTGCAAGAATATCAGGAATTTATTAATAAGTATGGCTTTCAGGTTTTTCGAGATGAAGGCTCAGAGTAATTTTGGTTTCAGTAGGTTTAAATCAACCAAAGACAAATTCATCGAACCATAAACCACTCAGAGAAAAAGATAGATGAGTTTGTGTATGAGCTTTATGAGTTGAGTGAGGAGGAGATTGAGATAATCGAGAAAGGATAATAATTTATAAATATATTTAAATGTACTAAAAATAAATAAAACGAATATAACATTCGTTTACACCTTTTGAGGAATATGGTAAAGCGAATGTTTATTTCTTATATAAACGAGTTAGGTGTAATTTTAAAAATGATGAGAATGAGAATCAGCATAATAATATTATTAGTCATACTTACTTCATTGACCAATGCTCAGGAAAGTACATTGGAGAAATTTGATTGCACTTTCAATAATGAAAGGATTGATTCAATTAATTTCAATAAAATTATCAACTCCCTAGATTCAATTGTTTTAGGATACAAAATATCACAAGAAGAACATGGGAAATTATTAGATTGCCTATTTTCTTTCAATTCCACTAATCCAAAACTTTTCTGGCATAAGGCAATATATATGGAATCTACAGATTTAGCTGATACTGTATATTTTGAATATTATAGATACTGCATCAAAATGAACTATAAGGTAGCATATTCTTATTATAATATTGGAGTGAACTACATAAATTTTATGTTTTTCAAGAATGAATATGACTCCATTAAAATATTTGAGTTAACCAACGAGGAGAAAACGAAGCTTTTTAAATTGGCAGAAAAAAACCTATGGCTTTCATATCAAAGTGGTCTAAAGGAAGCCATTTTTCCCATCGGGGTAATTCAAAAATTAAAAAATGAACATTTAAATATAGCACTTCCAATTTTAGATGTAAATCAAGACACAATAAAAATTACTGTTAAAATTCTTGACTGTGGTGAGTTTGGTGGACATTTTGAAACTATCAACATAATAAGATCACTTGGAGAATATACCGCAATTTTTCAATCTGACAGTATTTTTTGCCAAAATGAAAAACCACAACAATCAGAGAATTCAAAATATAATAGTAATGAAGCTGAGCTTTCAAAAGAATTATTATCAGATTTGATTCACGCAATTTCCTTTTACAAGGATAATGGAAGTATTTCGAATGCTCCTTTTGAAATCGCGGTTTCGGAAAATAAGAATGTTATTTATCAAAGAATAGAAGGACCGTGGACATTTTATTTAGATTTCAGAAAAAACACATTTGGATTTTGACAAAACAAAAAAACTACACCTAACAATTAAGTATCGTTTTCGGCGGTAGCCGAATATGTACTGGATGTTGAACTAAACCGGATTTAAATGAAGTGATACATTATATATAGGGGAATCAATTTTTCAGTGTTAAGTAGAGAAAAACTGACTGATATTTGAAGGCAAAAGTAACAAAATATTGCAGAGT
>JADHVR010000060.1 GCA_016783885.1 Bacteroidales bacterium | reverse complement strand
CGATGTGAATGACTGGTTTGGTGAAATGATGGGAAAAACAAATTTGGCAAAAAGAAGGGAAGCGTTTAATTTTACTTAGAACTTGCAGGAAGTAAAAAATAGAAAAAAGGCCAATTGTAATCACACCAGTTTGTAACTTCAAGTAGGATAGACACTAAGATTCCTGCCTTGTCGGTCAGACAGGTACAATCCAATTTAATATAAAAATATTTTACAATTACAAATTGCAGGTATCTGCCTGCATTTCAGTTGCAAACTGAAATGAGCAAAGAGCAAATCCACCTTCGACTTGCTGTGTTTTACCATCATCAGACACGCCAGGTCGAAGCAAACCTGTGCGGTAGGGACCTGGCTTGTCGAAAAATACTGAAAATTTCCCTACAATATTTCCAAACCCTAAAATTTGTTTTTGTCAGGTCAGCTTGTTTTTCGTAATTTTGACCGAAACTAAAAAATTAATTGTTGGTTTTTGCACAGACTGAAGTTATGGGCAAGGCGAATAAACAAATAGCAAAGGAATAAGAAATGGATTTACCAAAAGGTTATAGAATTGAGTTTAAAAATCCTACACCAATTGAATATGATAAAATCAGGAATACAACAGGTTGGGATAAATTGGATTTAGTAACAATAGAGAAAGGGCTTGAAAAATCTTTGTTTTCCGTTTGCCTATATGACATTGACAAACTTATTGGAGTTGGTCGAATAGTCGGTGATGATTCAATATATTTTTATATACAGGATATTATTGTAATTCCAGAATATCAAGGAAAAGGATTGGGTAAAATTATAATGAATGAAGTAATACAATATTTAGATGATAATGCTAACCATAATTCATTTATCGGCTTAATGGCAGCTGAGGGAGTTGAAAAATTTTATCATAAATTCGGATTTAAAACAAGACCAACTTCAAGTCCAGGTATGTATTCTGTTTACAAAACGACAAAGTGAAAATGAAAAGTATATTTCCAAAGATAGTTACAGAATTACCAGAAGCTGAAATTCCAATTGAAGGATTAAAAGCATATCTTGCGCAAGAATACAATAATCAAATTCTATTCATGGAATTTGAACATGACGTTGAAATTCCACCCCATAAACACAAAGCTCAATGGGGAATTGTTCTTGAAGGAGAAATAGATTTAACAATTAATGGAAATAAAGAAAAATATCGAAAAGGAGATAAATATTTTATTCCGGATGGCGTTGAACATTCCGCAAAAATATATTCAGGATATTCTGATATAACATTTTTTAATGAAAAGGATAGATATAAAGCAAAGGAAATGAAACCCAGCCCACAACATAAAGCAAGGAATTATTCTGCGAAGCAGCATTAATCTCTTGCTTTGTTGAACGTAACCCGGCATTATATTGACTTTCAATAATTTTATCCATACGGACAAGTTTTGAGAATTTCGGATGAATTGTTTTTGGACAAGACTTGTGATGGAAGGTAATTTTCACTCATTCATCTAACCACTGTCAGGTGTGCTTGCCTCGTGCGCAGTGGTCTGACGAATATTACCTCGGCTTATTTTAAAGAGATATACGCAACTGAAAATTTCCCTACAATCTTTCCAAACCCGAAAATTTGTATTTGTCAGGTCAGCTTGTTTTTCGTAATTTTGACCGAAACTAAAAAATTAGTTGTTGGTTTTTGCACAGACAGCCGTTATACGCCATAAATTTCTTAAGGTAATACTATGAATCTGAAACATCTTGCAATATTGATGTATATGGTCCTCATACTCCATCAAATAGAGGAATACATATACGAATTTTGGGAAGTATTCCCCTTGTATGATATGGCAAAGAGTGTATTCATAATCTTTAATGTAATTGTTAGTATAGTTCTTATTCCGGTTTGGGTATATCTGTGGCATAATAGAGTATGGGCTATCAATATTGCACGAGTTTTTTTAGTGTTGATGCTATTAAATGGAATTTGGCATATTGGTTGGTCAATCTATTTACATCAATATATGCCAGGATTAATTACTGGTATAACGTTTATTGTCGTTTTTGTATTTTTTGTTTTGAAATATGGAAGAAAAATTTACAGCGTATAACATAAATCAAGGGATTATTCTGTGAAGTAGCATTAATCTCTTGCCCTGCACCTTGAAGTTTGTAACTTCAAGGACGTTAGACACCGGGATTCCTGCCTTGTCGCCTGCCTGACGGCAGTCAGGGCAGACAGGTACAATCCAATTTAATACTAAAATATTTTAGAGTTACAAATTGCAGGTGTCTGCTTGCATTTCAGTTGCAAACTGAAATGAGCAAAGGGCAAATCCACCTTCGACTTGCTATGTTTTGCCATCATTAGACACGCCAGGTCTAAGTAAGCCTGTGTGGTAGGGACCTGGCTTGTCGAAAAAATACTAAAAATTTCCATGCAATCTTTCCAAATCCAAAAATTTGTATTTGTCAGGTCAGCTTGTTTTTCGTAATTTTGACCGGAATAATAAAAATCAATGGTGGTTTTTGCACAGACTGCTGTTGGCAACCATAATTAAAGACAGAACATGAAACAATGGTACGAAACATTATTTGAAAATTACGGATTAAAATACGACAATGAGAGTTTTACTCAAGGGACTATCGGAGAATGTGATTTTATTGAAAATGAAATTAACTTTAGTAAACAAACTCGGATTTTAGATATTGGCTGTGGAACCGGACGACATACGATTGAATTAACAAAACGAGGATATCAAGTAACTGGAATTGACTTGTCGGAATCATTGTTGAATAGAGCAAGGGAAAAAGCTTCAAAAGAGAATTTGAAAATTGATTTTCAAAGACAGGATGCGAGAACCTTGAAATTACAAAAAGAATTTGATTTAGTAATCATGCTATGCGAAGGCGCATTTCCCTTAATGGAAACCGATGAAATGAACTTTCAAATACTTCAAAATGCATCAAAAGCGCTAAAAGAAAAAGGGAAATTCATTTTCACAACATTAAACGGACTGTTTCCCCTTTTTCATTCTGTAAAGGATTTTCTCGCAAAATCGGCGAAAGATGACAATGCAACTTATGATAACAATACATTTGATTTAATGACATTTCGTGATTTCAATACTACTTGTTTAGAGGACGACCATGGAAATAAAATTGAGCTTGAATGCAATGAAAGATATTATGTGCCTTCAGAAATAACATGGTTATTAAAATCATTAGACTATAAACAGATTGATATATACGGAGCGAAACTGGGGGCATTTAGTAGAAATGATAAATTAACAACAGAAGATTTCGAAATGTTAGTAATAGCAGAAAATTGAAGGTGAATGAACTAAACACAACTGCGAATATAGTAAATTGCTCCGCTAAGGCTCTACCACTACCCATATTAGCGGATCGTTAGGCGAAATCGCTTCGGGCGGGGGCTTTAGAAAGTTTTATATTTATTGATATAATTAATGATAAAAAGGTAATAAAATGGACAAGAAGAAAACACTAAAAGTCGTGAGGGAAGCCTATGGTAAGATTGCTCAGGGGCAAGAAGGCTGTGGATGTGGCACTTGTGGACCAGACACTGGAGAATTTGCTAAATCTATTGGCTATTCAGAAGAAGAACTAAAAGCTATCCCTGATGAGGCTAACCTGGCTCTCAGTTGTGGAAATCCAACAGCCGTGGCAAGCCTCAAAGAAGGCGAGGTTGTACTTGACCTTGGCTCAGGTGCCGGGTTTGATTGCTTTCTATCTGCAGCCAAGGTTGGCTCAAATGGTAAAATAATCGGAGTGGATATGACACCCGAAATGGTTGAGAAAGCAAGAGACAATGCAAAAAATAACGGTATTGAAAATGTTGAGTTTAGACTTTGCGAGATTGAAAATTTGCCTGTGGGGGACAACTCGGTTGATGTTGTCATAAGTAATTGTGTCATAAACCTATCGGTTGACAAGCCAAGAGTCTTCCAAGAGGTTTATAGGGTTTTAAAATCAGGTGGGAGAATAGCGATTTCTGATATTGCCCTTCTCAAAGAGCTTCCTGGGAAAATTCGTGAAAGCGTTGAGGCGTATGTGGGTTGCGTCGGTGGAGCAATCCTCGTTAAGGATTACAAGAAAATCGTTAAAGCGTCTGGGTTGAGAGATGTTAAAATCTTAATCAAAGGCTCTTATGCATGCATAGATCCTAATACAAAAGACCCGATAGGCAGAGCTATTTTAAATGGTTTGGGAGAGGATGAATCTCTTGAAGGGTATGTGGTCAGTGTTTATGTGGAGGGACAAAAATGATAGAAGAAAAAATAAAAGAGATACGAAACTTTTGTATCAGAAATTCAGACCCTGCAGTCGTTGCAAAGTATTCTAAATATTTCAAAGAGGGGTATGACGGGTATGGTATTAAAGATAAACTGCTTATATCTCAACGTGATTGTTGGTTGGAAGCATGGAAAGATGAGTTAACAATCTCAGATTATTTAGATATTGGAGATAAGTTAGTTTCATCGGGGAAATTTGAAGAAATTGCTTTTGCAATACATTTCATTTCATTTCAAAAACAATTTTACCCGTCATAGAAACATTGATGCTTGATGAATCAGAAGATGTTCAGAAAGGACTTGGCACACTACTTCGTGAATTATGGAAAAAATATCCGGATGAAACCGAGGATTTTCTGCTGAAATGGAAGGATGATTGTGGAAGATTGATTATAAGGTATGCAACTGAAAAAATGGATAAAGAGAGTAATAAGCGATTCAAAAAATCAAAATAGAAGGTCCCCTATGAAAAAAGAAATTGATATAACAAAAGATGAAAATTTAATCGCTTATTGTGGACTTTACTGTGGAGCTTGCCCAAGATTTGTAAAAGGAAAATGTAATGGATGTAAAGAAAATAATCCATCGTGGTGTAAGGTAAAACCATGTAATTTGGAAAATAACTATACAAGCTGTGCTGATTGTAAACAATTTGACAGTGTATCAGATTGTAAAATTTTCAATCCCTTATTAATTCGCTTTGGTGAGTTTGTCTCCAGAACAAGCAGAAAAGCGGGAATACAATTGATAAAAGATAAAGGACGAATTGAATTTGAAAACTATATGGTAGAAAATAAACTTGTTTCAATAAAGAAATAGAAAAAACACCAAGCATACAACATAAAGCAAGGGATTATTCTGCGAAGCAGCATTAATCTCTTGTCCCGAATCCCGAAACTTCGGAACGGGATTAAACGTAAACCGGCATTATTATGGACTTTCAATAGTTTTATTTCAACTTAAAAAACCACCGTCTTTGACGGTGGTCGTTTACTTTTATCATCATCTTCTAACAGTTCGCCTATCAGACATTCTTTTGCATGTTTGCACCATTCTGCACAGCCAATATCTAATTTGGGATTACGGATGATCTTTTCGCATTTTGAACATGTACGGTAAGGGTCGTCTTTCCAGAATTCCAGTTCCATGCCGCAGTTTGGACATCTGACATCGTAAATGTCTTCAGGTTTCCAAAACCGCTGAGCTTGTCCAGGGCATTTTACCATGATCAATAGTTTTTAAAATAATAGGTGTACGCAAAAAAAATACGCAGATATCACTTGTTTATATTTGACATAACATTCGGAAATAATCCTGAATCAGTATGTGGTAAAAACAGCGCTGCTGAATACTGGTTCATATAATCAGGATCAAGTCCCAGGTCAATATAAGTCATTTTATTAGCGAGCTGACTTTGTCTTTCACGAAAACTTTGCGAAACAAGTAGCATGTATGATCCCATCAATGATGAATTGCCAATGTATTTAAATTTTTCTTTCGGAAGATCGGGTATTAATCCAATAGTTTTGGCATTTTCGATATTCAGGAAACGGCCGAATCCACCTGCTATATAAATGCTTTCCAGGTCATTGAAAGTTAATTCTACCTGCTTTAACATTAAAGAACAGGCAGAGTAAATGGCGGCTTTTGCTCTTATAATATTATCAATTTCCTGTTCTGAAATACAGATTATTTTATCAGGATCATCATCATTAGCAAGTATGAAGAATGCCTGCTTGCCCTCCGTTTTTATATGATCGCTGTGTTTTTCTCTGTTAAATTTTCCATTTGGATCTATCCAGTCTGTTTTTAATAAATTGGCCAGGAGGGAGATCATTCCTGTTCCGCATATTCCGGCCGGACTGGTATTACCAATGACTAGACAATCCGGTTTTCCGGTTTCCGGATCAATGTTTACATTTTCGATGGCTCCTGAGGCAGCACGCATACCGAATTTAATACCTCCGCCTTCAAATGCCGGCCCGGCAGAGCAAGCACATGTCATAATAAAATCATGATTTCCGAGAACTATTTCTCCATTCGTGCCTATGTCAATGAACAAATTAAGCTGATCTGTGTCAGTGGCAAGTTTAGTACATAGTATTCCGGAGGTAATGTCTCCGCCGACATAGCTGCCAACTGCCGGTGATAACCAGGTTAATCCTTCGGGATTAATATTTAGTTTCAGATCGCCGGCACAATAATGAGACGCATGTAACAGGGTAGGAGTGTATGGCTCCAGTCGTATGTATTCCGGTATTAATCCAAGCAATAAATGGATCATTGTAGTGTTACCTGAAATGACGTTGTCTATGATGTTTTGTTTGTTGATTTTATGAGTCGAGCAAATATCGCTGATTAATGTGTTTATCGTCTCCAGTACAAGCCGATGTAATTCCTCCAGCCTTTCGGGTTTTAATGCATAATTAATTCTGCTGATGATATCCAGGCCACATTTTACCTGTTTGTTGTATTCCGTTTTAGTGCTGATAATTTTTCCTGCAGGAAGCAATACTAATTGAACGGCGATAGTAGTCGTTCCAATATCAATAGCCAGGCCATATTTTGAACTGGTTTTTTTACCAGGTTCAATGGTGATGATTTTTTGAATATTTTCATTTCTCTTTAGGGAAAGCGTTAGGTTGATATGGCCTTCTTTTTCACGGATGATATTCGTCAATGACCGTAAAAGAGAAAGTGGCATCTGAATCGTTTCAGTGATTCCTGTATCTTTGAGCGAACGGAATAATCTGTCAAGGTCGGAAAGTCCGTCTTCATTTTGAGGAAGGGGGACATTAACTTCATAAAAACTGATTACAGGTTTCCTGTTGTTTTCATCAGGCAATAATGCCGGATCTATTAAATCAATATCACTGAGACTATCACTGAATTTACCATTTTTAGATTCTATAGGTTCAGGAACAAAAATTGTCAGCGGTTCATCCAGCACTTTGGTTTTACACGCCAAATTGTATTTTTTATCAATGGTAATACTAGAAAAATCAGCATTTCCTGATTTAATTTCTATGATGCATTTACCACATGTTCCTTCTCCTCCACAGGGAGCAGCTATATCTACCCCTGCATATCTTGCAGCATCTGAAATTTCAGTTCCTGCTTTAACATCTACAGTTTTTTCCGAAGGGAGAAATGTAATTAATGGCATAAGGTAAGGGTTATCCGAATTTTACTTTTACAAAACTCTCAATGTCACCGGCTTCCTGCGGACCTACTATTACTGTCCATCCCGGAAGGTTTTCTTCCAGGTCACCGCTGATCTGAGATACATAACCCGGGATAATAATCTCACGGGTAGTTACCATGTCTTCAAGTCCCATTTCTTTGATGGCTTTAGCTATAGTTGCTCCTGAGAATTTGCCTGCCGCCCAGGCTGTCAGAACGCTCATACCTTCACATTGCGGTACCACCAGCCAGGCACTGATGCCACTGTTTTCGATTTCGCCGGAAACAATAAAGTAGGTTAAAGAGAAATTGGTAGTTAAGAATACAGGTGAATCTTTGACCGGCTCACCAACAGGATATGGTTTCGGATCAACCTGAATAGGTTTCTGTGGGTCAGTATAGATATTAAGCCTTAATGTCATCAAAGAGACTAACTGCGCAGGATCAAAAGTAGGAAGTACACATATTCCTCCGTATTTTGACATTTCAGTAATTGCTAAAATAGTACTTTCTAACAAGTCGGTCATCTTAATAAACTTTAAACTCGGGTAACCCAAAGGCTTGAAATTGGCTTTTAATGCCATTCGTCTGGCGATAGAATTAGTTTGAAACTGCTCTGCTAATGAAAGGGTTTGAAATTGCAGGATAAGATTGTTGAATCCATCCTTTTTGACCTGGGTTGTAATGGATACTAATTCATCCAGGTCGGGAGCAGTAATCGCCAGTGCATGGCCATTGTCAGCAGCGATATTTTTTAATTCGTAAACGGTTTCTTTTGTTGCAGAAGCGATAACACTACCTGATCCTTTAATGGCAACAGCAGCAAGAGAAACCGATTCAATATCCGGACTGTTCAGTATCAACGGCCGGTTTAAGGATTTCCATATTTTCACGGCAAGGTCAGCATATTGTTTGGCATCATTACCTTTTTGGGTAAGTGCGATCATTTCCACAGTCAAAACCTCACCGACTCTCTCCAGGGTGTATTCATTAATGTTTGTAATTGTTTTGTCGATTTCTTCTTGATTGTCCGTGTCATTAATGTTGATAGCTATGATCGTCTGATTTACAAAAGTCTTTTCATGCCTGTACAAAACGGTTTCTTCGCCAGTTTTAAGTTGCTTGTCTTTACCCAAAACAATACCTTTTACCGGAGGCTCACTGGCAGCCCCAAGTATTTTAATTGCTTTTTCTGATGCATAGGGGCAAACAGAGAGTTCGATTTTTTTACTTGCCAGTTTCATTGCAAATGCCAGGCAGGTATTTGAACCACACTCTTTACAATTAGTTTTAGGTAATAACTTTTGTATTTGTAAGCCTGTTAATGCCATATCTAAGTTGTTGTTTAATTTTTATTATCCATCAATTTTTTAATAGTTCTCTTAGTAGCCATGGCAGCATCCGGGTGATACATGATAATGATATCAGCTCCTGCATACAGGAGATTTACCGCTGTTGCCAGTTCCCAAGTAGATGCCCGTTTGGACAACTCTCCCCATGAAGGGAAATCTTTTTTATCAGCTTTAAATTCCTTCACTTTGGAACATTCCTGTCCGGATGACACTATCATCGGACCTGCCAGCATTTTGTCACCGTTAATACCTGTCATGCGAATTCTTTCCATAACAGAATAAGTGTATTCAATGCCATATCCGACAGATCCGGTCATGGGATCCATCACAATTTGTTCTTTTTTGATGTCCATATTAGTGAGCAGGATATTCATTTGTTTACTTATGTTAACATCAATAGGGCTTTGGGCAACGATAGTATGGCCATAAGCCATGGCAGCACCGGCAATGGTTCTGTAATTATCCTGTTCAACCCAGTTTAAAAGTAGGTTTTCGCCTGCACAAGCCTGTGCAACCGCTTTTAATACTTCATTGTTCTTGCCGTAGTTATTATGGCCGGTTACAATGATCGGTATATCAACCGCTTCAAGTACACTTTTAACCAGTTTTACTGATTCTTCAGCTGGACGATTCCCTTTTTCGGGATGGGTACCGTCAAGCCTGATGCTGATGAGGTCAGCACCGTACTTGTTTACACAAATTTTGGCCATCTCAGCTGGGTTTTCCATCACTTCCCCGTAGATATTTTTTAATACATCAGGGTATTTGCTTCCGATACTGTCAAAGACTTCCAGGGCTACCAACGGTCTGTTGGGCATTTTACCTTCCCATAAATGGAAAGGCATACAGGAGGCGCCTCCGATTTTAAGCGTATGCCCCCTGGTGCCGCCTTCTTCTCTGGTGGCTCCAAGTTTGACTTCCCAGACCGGAACTTCGCACTTTTCAGTATGTAGTTTGAAAGAGCTGATTGCTTTGATTCTTTCTTTGGCGGAAGGACCAATTTCAATGGTAGTCTCTATAACGTGTTTTTTGGTTTGTGGTGTTTCAGTGCCTGGAGATGAGGTGTTTATAGTTTTTCCTAAAAACTGACTACTCAGGGTGCCGATTATTTCATTGACGACCTCTTTGGTCACCGAAGTTTTTATATCATCTCTGATTTCCCGGGCGATTTGTTCTTTCAGGATTTTAATCAACTCAGGAGTGATTTTTGTATCACCTGCAGGAGCTGTACCAATGGTATCTTCCTGTTGAGAAACGGCTACTTCTTCTTCTGTAACAGAAGCATCATCATCGCTTTCATCAGTGATAGCTTCGGCAAATACAGCCATATCTTCCATTTCCAGGGCAGGATGATCTACTTTTGTCATGAAGTTTTTAATTTCTTCAACTTCAGTACATATGGTTTCGTCTGCGATTTTATCTATAAGATCAGGTACACCTTGTTCTTCAAACCTTTTTTTCAGGTCGTCAGCAAGTATGTCTTTTAATTCTTTAGGCATCCATACCAGCCTTTTGAAACCTCCTTCGGCATATAAGAATTTTTTTGAAGTTAGGAATACTTTCCCAACACCTATGAATCCCGGTGTTTGCTGTCCGCCGCCGACATTACCGGCCAGGGTGGCGAAAGTCATCCCTACAGGCGTTTCACCAATAAATTCCCGGTTTACTACCATAACCCCGTTAAGTTCAGGCACATAGGCGCATATTGCTTCAAAACAGCCACAACTCGTCATTGGGTTAAACATGATGGAGTAAGCGGAAAAACTGTCAACAACTTTATGGCTGTTGGTGTAAACATATTCATCAATGCCTTTCCATATACCACGTTGAGGGTCAATACATCTGCCTTTTTTAACAGGCTGGTTGGGTCCGGTTTCGTCAATTTCGTAAGCTGCTTTTCCGTCAAGCCAGTTGTAGGCACCACAAAGTCCTAATCGCTCAGGCGTGATTATACAGACATGATCCGGTGCAAATGACTGACATAATAAGCAGGAATAAAATGTATCAACGGAATCATCAGTCATAGATTCTAACCTGCGGTTTCTTTCGTCATAAGTTTTCCGTGCTGTTCCAATACGGTTGTTGACCTCTGCTTCATCGGTAATTAAAGTGACTTTTACCTTATCAACTATTGCCGAGTATTCAGATAATAGTTTTGCGTGTAGTATCCTGCCATAATCTGCCAGCCTGATGCCGTTGGCGAATCCCTGTTTTGAAACCCTGGTCCACATAATATCTCTTTGTCCCATGTGCCATATCCCTTCAGCACCATTAATGAGGTGGTGTATCTGGCGTTCCAGTATAGGTTCAAAATCGACCTGCATTTTTCTGCCGGCTACTTCTACCCATATTCCTAATGGCAGGGCAGTACCTGGTTCTATACTGTCAAAATCACGCCCGATAATTTCGATTTCACCATCATTGATATCTTCCAGGTCGACGGTAGTTACGTATTCAAATCCAGTAGTTAAGTTACCGCCAAATTCTACTTGTACATCAGCTTTACGGATTCTTTCCCCCCCAAAAGCAGGACCGTAAGGAACCGGAATAGGTACTTTGGTGATTTTGATCTTACAACCTCTTACTTCTAATGCTTTTTCTACAATAGTTTCATGAGGCACATTGGAGATTACATGTTCGTAAGCACAAATTCCTGTTGGCAGTATCTGTGGGATGTCTGAATCTGAGATGACAGGGAAGCCGTAGTTGATGGCACCGGCAGCAGCGGCATATTTTTCAGCATCAACCTCTCCAAAAACAAGTACAAAAGCGAAAATTCTGTCTTTATTATAATTTAGGTTAGCTTTAAAATCACCGGGTTCAACACCTCCGAAAGAGAGGGCTGCACGATTGGCAAAACCGAGGGCATAAATCAATGAAGATACATCTTCTCCAAAAGGTATCAGCCTGGTTTCCCAGCCCAGCTGTATGCCTTCTTCAGCTAATTGTTCCGCGAATTGCTTTCCGTTTGTACCGCCACCCATGAACACATAGAGGTTTTTTTGTTGTAGTTCTTTGGCTATTTTTACGGCGATTTCATTAGTGGGGGCAGCACCTGTAATAGCTGCAAATCCGGGTGCCGTGCCGTCGACAAATTCTATGCCTCTTTCACGCATTATCGAATCATTCGCTGCGCCCAGCCAGATGCCGTTAACAGGATTCGGGCCGATAACATATTTACAGGCTTCGATAATTTCTGTGGCAAACAGTGTGGCTACACCTGCATCAAGGGTATTTCCAAGGTAAGGAAGCCAGACATCACAGGAAGGCCTTTCCGGTAATAACTCTTTGGCTTTTTTTATAATACATTTAATATCACCCAGTGTATCAATTTTAATACCTGTGAATGTATAAATAACCGGTAAGTAGTAAGCCGTTTCAGGTAGCTTCACCACGTGAGATTCACCTTTGGCTTTGATAGCTTCTTCTAATTTTTTTTCAGCAGTGGCGACAAATTTTATGGCGCCTGCAATGGCATTGTCACATATTATTTTAGACATTACATTTCTCTCCTGTCTTTCATGTCAAATAACTTTCTTTCAACTTTTTTATTTATACCAAGGTTATTTCTTGCTTCATCAAGAATAGTCAGGGTTTTTTTTGCAGCTTCGATGGGATCCGGCTCATAATGGAATGCACCGCCAAACAGTTCTTTTGCTTCTTCGTTCAGGAACCTGGTGACATTGTCTGAACCTGCAATATTAAACGGTTGTCCCAGTATCACATCTATACCGGAGGCGACAAAATAACAACCGATAGCAACGGCTTTTTCGCTCATCCATTCCGGGGCAATGCCTACGGCAGGCAATTGTGAAAGGTCGTCACCTAACCCACCTTCCAAAACTACTTCTGTAGCTGCTTCCAGTATCCTGGAATTATCAACACAGCTACCCATGTGTAAAACAGGAGGGATGCCAACTGCTTCACAGACTTCTTTCAATCCGTCTCCGGCAATCTCAAGGGCGGCTTCCGGTGTCAGCAAACCTTCTTTACCGGAGGAGATAGCTGCACAACCGGTTTTGAGGATAAGCACATTTTTCTTTACAAGCTCCCTGGTAAGTATATTGATATAAGAATCTACTTTTGATTTTGGATTATTACATCCGACGATGCCGACTACCCCTTTTATCCTGTTGGCAATAATTGCATCGTTTAAAGGGCGGAATGTACTTCTGAAAGTACCACCCAGCATATGTTTGATAGCCTGAACACTGAAACCTGCAATCATCGGTTTTTTAGCTGAAGGTATGGCAACCTTTGCCTGATCACGGTTCTTGAAATTGTCAATGGCTTTTTTAATAATTACTTTAGCTGATTCCAGCGCGTTTTCTTCATCGAATTTAAAATAAGTCGCACCGATAGTCTGAGCCATTTCTGCTGTGGAGACAATCTCAGTATGATAGGCTGCTGCTACTTCCGGTAAGCTTGGCATACAACATTGAACGTCGATGAGCATCATTTCAATAGCACCTGTTACCAAAGCTAATTCCTGTTGCAGGAAGTTACCGGCCACAGGGATGCCGTGCCTCATGAGTATCTCATTGGCAGTACAACATATACCGGAAAGATTAACGCCTTCAACACCTGCTGCCTTAGCATATTTTATTATTTCAGGATCATTGACAGCAATGGCAAGCATCTCGGATAATTCAGGCTCATGGCCGTGAACAACAATGTTAGGACAGGTTTCACTCAGTACTCCGAGGTTGGCAGTACTTTTGACCGGAACCGGGGTGCCGAATAATATATCGGAGACCATCATGGCAATACGGGAACCACCCCAGCCGTCTGCCAGTGAAGTTTTAAATGCACTTTTCAAAAGGTTTTTGTAATCATGGTCAACACCAATGTGAGTACGGTGTAATGATTCAACTACCATCCTGTCAACACCAAGGGGCTTAATATTATGCTGTTTCCAGATGTTTTGCTGGTTTAACGGAGCCAGTCTGAGCGTTTTGAGTTGATCTTCCTGCAACATAAACTCTTCCAGGAAGAGATTAGCTAAGTCTATTGCTATTTCTTCATTGGTACGATCGTCACAATTAATGTTGTACATATCAGCGGTTCTGTACAATGCTTCTTCATCTTTGATATGGTAATCACCGCCTTTGCCTTCTGCTACCTTTTTTAACCGTAATACCAGATGCCTGCCATGATCGGAATGGGCAGCCGTACCGGCTGATACTTCGCGCAGGAAGTTTCGTGCGACAATCGTGTCGGCATCTGCACCGCAAATGCCGCGGGACGCTTTTGGGGTAATCTTGCAGGGACCCATGTGACATATCCTGCAACATACTCCTGAACTGCCGAATTTACATTGAACTCCCTGTGCGTCAGAACGGGTAAAGCAGGTGTCTATGCAGTCATTCTCAGCCTTTGATAAAATTTCCTTAGAAGCCGCATCCCAGACCCTGTCTTCTATCTTTATTTTCTCTTTTGCCATATATTATTGCTTCCGTAGTAATTGATTGATTAATTCATTGATGTTTTGTATTACCGGATTCTCAACAGACAATGAAAGCACATCTCTGCCGTTTTCGGCATATTCTGCAATTTCATTGTTGTCAGGCAGTCCGATAATGATATCTGCATTGGTTTTTTCTTTTATTTGTTGCGCAGTAACAGGTAATTCCTGCGTTCTCATCCTGTTAATGATCAGTACAAGTTTTTTGTATTTGATCTCCATTTCGTTGGCTAAAGTATGCAATCTTAGCACAGTATCCAAACCGCGTTTTGAGGGATCTGTAACCATGATGAGCACATCGACTTCCTGTACGATCCTCCTGGACAGGTTTTCCAGTCCGGCTTCATTGTCAAGTACCACAAAAGGGTAGCTTTTAGAGATCTCGTTGATGGTGTTTTTCAACACATTATTGGCATAGCAATAACAACCTGCACCCTCAGGTCTTCCCATAGCAATCAGGTCGAAGTTATCAGCCTCAACCAGGCTTTCTGCAATCTTGATTTCCAGTAATTCCTGTTTACTGATCCCTGCAGACATGCCTTTCCCTGCAATCTCACGTGCTTCCTCCCTGATGCCGCCTATTGTTTTGGTGACTTCCACCCCGAGGATTTCATTCAGACAATTGTTTGGATCCGCATCAATCGCTAACACGGGATGATGGTTGTTCGCCATCAAACGACTGATGATAATACCTGCTATCGTTGTTTTTCCTACACCGCCTTTACCTGATATGGCAATTAAAGTACTCATCAAATATCTTTTAATTTTATTAAAATGTCAGAAAAATGTTTTTCCAGCTCCTTATTGTTGATATCAGGAATATTTCGTCCATCCCGGTCAGCTTTCCTGATATCGGCAGAGTAGGGGATTATACCGATAAATTCAACGTCGCTGAATGCATCCCGGATATATTTTTCGTCTTCATCATCATAAATTTTGTTAGCGACCAATCTAATGTTTTTAATGCCAATATCCTTTGCCATTTGAATAATACGCCCGGAACTTTCAACAGACCTTTGACCGGGTTCAACCACAATTATCATGGTATCAACCCCTTTGGCAGTTGCCCTGCCTAGGTGTTCCACGCCCGCCTCCATATCAAGAATCAGGGCATTGTCTTTGAACAGGATGAGGTCAGTAACCAAAGCTCTTAACAACACATTTTCAGGACAGGCACATCCACTGCCGCCTCGTTCTACGGCACCCAATACCAGTAGTGCTACATCGTGAATATTGGTTGCGTATTTATCAGCAATATCGGAGACAAGAGGGTTAAGCTTAAACATTTGACCGTATTGCTTAACCTTGGCTCCTGTACGTTCTTCAATCAGGGCTACCTGTTTAGAAATGGGAATGATCTTATCGATCTGTTGCTGAGTCGCTCCTAATGCAGTAGCCAGGTTGGCATCAGCATCAGCATCAATGGCCAGGACTTTTTTACTTTCACGGGCCAATAATAAGGCCAGTGTTGCTGCGAGGGTTGATTTCCCGGACCCTCCTTTTCCGGATATGGCTATCTTCATCTCCTAACTATCTATAAATGAAAAACTCCAAGTCAAAATTTACTCAGATTGCGTCGACCATTAAAAATCATACTTTTCTTTCATCCTTGCAGACAGCAGTTTTGTCATTTCAAAAACTTTTTCTGCATCAGCTTCATCCATTGAGCCGGTACCACAGGAAGGGGTGATAATAGCATGTTCAACGATGAGTTGTTTATTAATACCTTTACTGGCAAGATTATCCATTACTTTTTCAAATTGGGCTTCAAGGGTGTCAACAGATTGTTCCCTGATAGCCACAGAAGTAGGTACAATGCCCCATGCCAATGTGCCGCCTCTTTCAAGGTGAGCTTTAACATGCTCAGGATAAATGGCAATGGTTTCACCGTATTCGAAAGCATCGAAGTTGACTATATCCACACCGGCATCCATTAAAATGCTCCATTCGGTATTGCCGCAACAGTGAATGCCTGCGATGGCACCATCAGAATAAACCGCTTCGATGACTTCCTGTAAGATTGCAACCACATCATCCCTGTCAACAGAAACATAAGTAGAGCTACCAAAGGCAGATAAAATAGGCTCATCAATAAAGCAAATTATCTTTTCAGCGTAAGGCTTGAATTTTTGAATTTGCCACCTGCATTTCATGGCAATGGCCTTAACAACGACATCCCTGAATTCTTCATTGTAATAGATGGCCCTTTTCATTTCATCAACAATCGTTAACGCGAAGCTGCATGGGCCAGTTACCTGTATTTTTAGGAATGGTAATTTTTTACCCCTAGCCTTTAGTTCCTCTTCCAGGGCATAAATACCCTTAGAGAATTCCGGGCTTATTGCCATGGCGGAGCAGTCGCCGTTTCCTTCGTCAGGATCCATTGCCATGATATAGTTTTCATAAAAAGAGGCGAATTCCTCAGAATAATCACCGGTAGTATCAAAATACATCCTGGATTTTTCTCTGTCAATAACAATTCTTGGGATGCCTTCGGAATATTGAATTTCCATTTGTTCATTTAACCCAAAGCTGGATAACTGAGGCCATATTGGCGCGTCCAGGTTTTTGAGAGATACGTCAATGGCATGTTTGGGTTCACCAAAAGGCATGCTACCAATGGCCGTAGATAAGAAGTTGAATTTCATTCGTTTATAGCAGTTAGGTTAAGCTTTTGATTTACTTATGATTGTTGAAGCTAGTATTAAACATAATCCGTATTAAAATTTTATTATGTACTTTTTTTTTTACTTATAATAAATAAATACTAATTAAATAATTTTAAATTACAAAATTACAAAATTAAATTAATTAGTGAGTGAAGTCTTAGCCCGAATAATTCGCAAACTTTAAGCATTAATCGTGTGAATTATTCTGACGAGAAAGAAAAGCTAATATTTTAATGCACTTCGTTTTTATCCCGATTTAGTAATTCTAAGATTTTATAAAATAAAATTCAAGAATTTCTTTATCGGGACTAAGTCGGGGTTAACCTGCATTATTTAAGTGCTTTATTAGAATTTAGGAATAATGCTGGTTAGGAAGAAATATAATTGATTAACGCGAAATGATTGTTTGATATATTATCAAAAACGAAAAAAGTATGGAAAAACGAAGCTCCAGACACATATTCTATAATCCATGCCGTTTTTCCGGGCCTGCGCGCATTTTTAAACTTTACCAACAGTCAACAGCTAACAGCATATATTTACCTCATCCCATGCTTCGGCTCTGCTCAGCATCCCTTAATAATTATTAATTACAAAAATTGGTTCAAGAGGTGATGTTTACAAATAAAAATTTTCGATCTGAATTTGGTAACATCATTTATTGAAAATAATATTGCTATTTTTAATAAATGTATCAATTTTGTAATTAAAATTAAAGGTTTACAATATGGAAATATCAATAATTCAAATAGGAGATTCCAAGGGTTTTAGACTTAGCAAGACAATTTTAGATAAATACAATATCAAGGACAAGGTTGAATTAATTCTTGAAAAAGGTTATTTCATTTTTAAGCCTGTTTCTGAACCAAGAGAAGGATGGAATAAGGCGTTTAAAGAAATGCATGAAAACGATGATGACCAACTATTATTTAACGATGAGTAATCGCATAGGCGACAAGTGAGCCATCAGCCCATCGATACACCACACACACCACTATACATCCGCTCTGTTAAATAAACCAGCAGAAGTTTTTCTTTCTATCAAATTGTAACTAAAACTGCTTTCAGGCGTCAAAAAATATATATACCAAAAACGTTTAAACTATGAATAAATTAATTTACATCTTTGTGTCATTGCTTTTATGTATTTCATTTTCAACCTATGCCCAGGAATATTTTCAGCAAGAAGTAAATTATCGGATTGAAGTAAAGCTGGATGATGAAAATCATTCCCTTTCTGCTTATGAAGAAATAGAATACATCAATAATTCCCCTGAAAACCTGGAGTTTATTTATTTCCATATCTGGCCCAATGCTTATGATAACAACGAAACCGCTCTGGCAAAACAAAAATTTGAATCCGGGGGCAAAAGAAAGTTTTTCAGAGTGGAAGAACAAAGGGGGTATATCGATTCGCTCGATTTCAAAGTAAACGGAAAGCCTGTTAACTGGGAGTATGACGAGCAGCACATTGATATTTGTAAGATATTTCTCGATCAACCTTTAAAAAGCGGTCAGAGTATTATAATAAATACACCGTTCAGAGTTAAAATACCAAAGGGTGTTACCTCACGGCTCGGACATATTGATCAGTCGTATCAAATAACTCAATGGTATCCCAAACCTGCGGTTTATGACAAATTTGGCTGGCATCAAATGCCTTATCTGAGCATGGGTGAATTTTATTCCGAATTCGGATCGTTTGATGTTTCAATAACTGTTCCCGATAACTATATTGTAGCTGCTACGGGCAACCTTCAAAATGAAGATGAAATAGCCCGTCTGAAGAAGAATGCAGATGAAACAGGTAAAATGGAAGAATTCGATATGGAAAATAAAGAATTTCCTCCTTCGGAAAAAGAATTTAAAACTCTCAGGTTTACGGAAAGCAACATTCACGACTTTGCCTGGTTTGCCGATAAAAGGTTTCATGTCCTGAAAAGCAAGGTTCAGTTGCCTCATTCGGGAAGGACAGTTAATACATGGGCTTTCTTCCCTAACCATAACGCTGATTTGTGGGAAAAAGCAACCGAATATATCAATGACGCACTTTATTATTATTCCTTTTGGTATGGCGATTATCCTTATGATAACTGTTCTGCCGTACATGCTCCGATAAGCGCAGGCGGCGGAATGGAATATCCTACAATCACCGTAATCAGCGGATCTCCCACGGCTATGATGCTGGAAATGGTTATTATGCATGAGGTGGGTCATAATTGGTTTTATGGAATATTAGGGTCAGACGAAAGAGAACATCCCTGGATGGACGAAGGAATAAATACTTTTAGCGAAATGAGATATTTTCGGACAAAATACCCCGATAACAGATTATATAAAATGTTGTTTAAGAAGGAAAAGCCTGCCAAATTGTTGGGAATAGAAGATTTGAAGTATAAGTCTTTCCATGAAACAGATTATTTATTAAATGCCAGAAGAAACCTTGACCAACCGCTTTCTTTGCATACCGATGATTATTCGTTTTCTAATTATGGTGGGATGGTGTATTCGAAAGCAGGCATTGTTTTTACTTATCTATTGGATTATTTAGGTGAAGAAAAATTCAATGAGATAATGCAGGATTATTATGAAACATGGAAATATAAACACCCTTATCCCGAAGACTTGCAAAAAATATTTGAAAAGCATGTTAACGAGGATCTATCCTGGTTTTTTGATGATCTTTTTCAAACCACAAAAAAAATTGATTATAAAATATGCAGGTTAAAGCAAAATAAGGTATTAATAAAAAACAAAGGACAAATAACCTGTCCTCTTTCGATTTACGGTTTAGATAAAGATACGGTAGTCTTTCATGAATGGCACGATGGTTTTAATGGCAAGGAATGGTTAACATTATCAAATACAAGTGAAATAGATTTCCTGACAATAGATCATCCGGGGAATATACCGGAATTATACAAGCAAAATAATTATTTGAGGACTTCAGGTATTTTTAAGAGAACTAAACCTTTGAATCTGGGTTTAATCGGGCTTATTGAGAAACCAAACCAAACCCGGATCAACATACTGCCTGCTGCCGGATGGAATTATTATAATAAATTTATGTTAGGAGGTCTTTTATACAGCAGTTTATTACCACAACCCAGATTTGAATACCAGTTGATGCCGATGTACAGTTTTGGTTCCAATGATCTTGCCGGTATGGGAAAGATCAGGCATAACATTTTGCCTTATAAATCGGTTTTTCAGAGTGTTTCGGTTTACCTGTCGGGGAAACAATTTGCTTATGAGGATAAAAGTGGCAGTTATTTCCAGAAATTAAAAGCAGGAATAGATTTTCGCTTTCGCAGGAAGATCATGAAAAAGCCAATAGATAATTATCTCAGGCTGAATTTTATTTTTGCAACAAGTATGTATGACCTCACCCTTGATCAGGATAAAAATTTCAAACAATATTACAATATTCAGTATCGGCATAAAAATGCAAGAAGGATAAATCCTTATGGCTTGCTTATTGATATCCAGGCAAGCGACGATTTTGTTAAAGGCACTCTTGAGGCTAAATACAAGATTCATTATATTTATAAAAAAAGCCTTGACATCAGGCTGTTTGGCGGAACATTTTTTTATAAAGCAGAAGATTTGCCGGGTTTATACGATTTCAGGGTAAGCGGATCAACCGGATACCAGGATTATACATACGATAACTTGTTTTTTGCCAGGTTTGAAGATGCTGCCGGTAAGAACTTTCTTTCCAATCAATTTGTTGGCAATGACGGCGGATTTGCCGTTTATACACCTCTCGGACAAACCGATGAATGGATGCTGGCTTTAAATCTGACGTCTTCGTTACCAATACCAAAGAAGATCCCTTTACAGGTATATGCTAATGTTGCCACTTTCGGAAAAACCCTTTCAATAGCTGATTGGGAAACGCCGGAATCATTTTTTTATGAAGCAGGAGCCAAGGTTTACATTATCAGGAACGTGTTCGAGTTTTATTTCCCTGTATTGATGTCAGATGACTTGCAGAAATACAGCGATGAAATAACCGATAATTACTGGCAGAAAATTAGATTTACGCTATATTTGAATAAGCTGAATATTTTTGAAATAGCCAGGAATCTTTGATAAATTTTTAATATATTTTCTTTTTTTTTCAACAAGAAAAATTAGTAATTTTGCAATCCTATTAAATGGTGCATGTAGCTCAGCTGGTTAGAGCACCGGATTGTGGTTCCGGGGGTCGCCGGTTCAAGTCCGGTCTTGCACCCAAAATAAATTGGGAGACTGTTGTAAATAATGGTCTCCTTATTTATTTCTTCTTGATAAAAATTTTTAGTTGATTGATTTCCGGTTTTATTGGCTCAGGGATTTTTAAGAAATTTTTTAACGACTGAATATCTTTTAATCCGCTGCCGGTCAGCAACACAACATTTTTACTTCCATCTTCGATCCTGTCTTGGTCTATGTATTTACTCAATCCTGCAAAAGCGGCTGCAGCAGCAGGTTCGGCAAATAATCCTGTATTCTTTGATAAGACTTTCGAAGCATTCAGAATTTCATCATCTGAAACGCTGACAGATTCACCTTTGTAAGTTTGAATGAACTGCCGTGACATATAAAAATTTTTCGGAATATCAACAGCAATGGAATCGGCTATTGTGTTGCTTTTTATTACCTTGAACTCTGTATTAGATATGTTTCTAACGAGATTATCACTGCCTTTTGACTGCACTGCAACAACCGTCGGCATTTTGTCAATAATATTCAATTTAAGCAAATCTTCGAACCCTTTATAAACACCTGATATTATAACTCCATCGCCAACAGGAACAAAAATTTTATCAGGGACAATAAAATTCAATTGTTCATAAATTTCAAACGAGACTGTTTTTTTCCCTTCTATTGTCAGAGGATTGTAAGCCGTATTACGATTGTACCAGCCAAATTCTTCCGTTGCCTGCAAACTTAATTCAAAGGCATCATCATAAGTTCCTTTAACAGGAATTATAGTAGCGCCATACATAATGATCTGTGTCAATTTTGCTATCGGCGCTGTTTCAGGAACCATAACAATGGCTTTTTGTCCCTGCGCAGCACAGATACCCGCTAAAGAAGAACCTGCATTACCCGTAGAAGCAGTAACAATAGTATTTATGCCATTTTCTTTGGCAAAAGCCGAAACCAAAGCCGATGCGCGGTCTTTAAATGAAAAGGTAGGATTTTGAGAATCATCTTTCAAAAATAACTGAAAAGGCAAATCTTCATTATTCAGTTTTTTAACTTGATATAATGGTGTATTTCCAATCCGCAGGTGGGGAAGACTGCTAAGGTTTGTTATAGGAAGAAGGTCGATAAAGCCGTTTTGTTTCAGTTGTAAAAATCCTGTAATTTTTTTTTGGAGATTCTTATATTCGTAAACTGTTTTTAAAATTCCTTTTGGAGGAGATAAGGGTGAATTTGACCGGCTGCAATCAGGACAGAGGTAATTAACTTCTTTTTGATTGAATTGTTTACCGCAATTGGTACAAAAAAAACTAATCTTTTTGCCTGTAACTGATTTCATTTGAGCATGGATTCAAATTTCAAAATTAATAAAAGTAATTAACATTTCTCACTTGCATAATTCTTGAATCAATGAATTTTGCCCCGTCTCTTCAGGGCGGGGTCAATTAATTTACAGACAAGTGTGGCTTTAGCCATTAATATTTCTGAATAATCTGTTTTTTAATGGCTAAAGCCTATTTCATATTTTCAATTCACCACCGAGCTAAAGCACGGTGCAAAACAATCCCTCAAATAGAAATAATTTATAGATCATTCAAGTTTATCATAAAACAGCAATTATTGAATTTAAAAAGGCTGAATATCTAACACTTATTGCCCACATTCAAAGTGAGAAATGTTAGAAAGTTATATTATGAGTCTGGTCTAAAAACTCATTTCACGCAAAGATCGGAAAGTTTTAATTCAATCCCGATATATATCGGGAGCAAAATAAATATATTTACTCAGTACTTTGCGTGTTTTGCGATTCGTCTGCTTCCGATAATTATCGGAATTGCGTGAACCATTTTTATCTCTTTTTATTCTGTACTCATATTAGTGCTTACTAAAAAGTGGCAAAATTTCACAATTAAGTTATTATTTTACATATTTACCAACTTTCATACTACTCATATTTTATTGAATTCACAGGGTTTCGGATAGCTGATTTTATGGATTGATAGCTAACCGTGATAAGGGCTATGGCAACAGACAAAATAAAAGCATAAATAAATATTTCAGGGCTTAGTTTCGTATGATAAACATATCCGTTGAGCCAGTTATCCATTGCCAGCCATGCGAGAGGGAATGCTATTATGTTTGCTATTACCACCCACTTCAAAAACTCTTTTGATACCAATGATATCACTCCCGAAACAGATGCTCCCAATACTTTCCTGATACCAATTTCTTTAGTTCTTTGCTCTGTCATATATGCTGCCAGTGCAAATAATCCCAGGCATGAGATTAAGATTGCAAGGATAGAGAAATAGCCGATGATTCTTATCAATCTTGACTCATCCGTATATGTTTTTTCATAAATATCTTTCAAATTCTGCGGTTCAAACGGGAAATTCGGGAAAACACTTTCCCACGTTGCCTGTATCTGATCATTAATCTCAACCTGGTTACCACCGGAGGTTTTAACAAACATTAATCTGCATCGCTCCGGGGAGTAAATTAATACCAGAGGGTCAATATCATATTGCATGGGCAAATGATGGAAATCTTTTACAACTCCAATTATTTTAAATTTATAATCGTCACCCCATTTTATCCATTTGCCTACCGGGTTTTCTATGTTAAAAGCCTTAGCTGCCTTTTCATTAATAACAATCGATGCAGTATCTGATTGAATGCTTTGAGAATAATAGCGCCCATCTGCTAATTTCATACCCAGAGTTTTAATATAATCTGCATCAGTAAAGCCAAAACCTATTAAAATGTCATCTTCAGTATCTCTTCCTTCCCAATCGAAACCACCACTATTACTACCAATATAGAAAGGAATACTGTTAGCTCTTGTAATGCTTTTAATATTCGGATTTTTTAATAGTTCATTCTTTATTACATCATATTTTTCCTTTGATTCACCACGCATTGAAAAATACAATACATTATTAAGGTTCATTCCAAGTTTATTATTCTGAAGATATGATAATTGCCTGTTAACAACGATGGTACTAATTATCAGACCAACTGATAAAGTAAACTGAAAAACCACAAGTATCCTTCTGAAATAGAAATTCCCTTTTCCTTTACTTATACCATTTCTTAATGTTTTTATAGGATTAAATGCTGACAGGTAGAAAGCCGGGTAGCTTCCTGCAAATAATCCTACTATAAATGTGATCACGATTAAAACGGACCATAATTTCAGGTCGGTGAAATCAAATTTTAAGTTCTTTTCAAGCAGTTCATTGAAATAGGGCAGGAGTATCACTACAAGAAATATTGCAAGTATCATCGCCATAAATGAAATGATCATTGATTCGCCTAAAAACTGATTTATCAGGTTGTTTCGGTTTGCTCCCACAGTTTTTCTGATGGATATCTCCCTCGATCGTTTTGCTGAGCGTGCAGTAGAGAGATTCATAAAATTAATACAGGCAATTACCAGAATAAAAATGGCTATGGCTGAAAAAATATAAATATACTGAATGTCGCCCCGGCTATCGGAATAGGAATGTAAATGGATTTTTGTTAACGGAAAAAGGAAAAGGTCAACTTCGCTTTCATCTTCTTTATCATCCTTTTTCCTGATTATGAAGTCTTTTATCTTTTCATTTAATTGTTTATAATCTGAACCCTCCGATAATTCAACATAAACATAATATGAATTCCATCCATACTTGTCAACAGTAAAACCAAAATTTTCAATATATTCAAATGGAATACAAATATCAAAACGGAAAGAAGAATTCTCAGGTGTTTCTTTAATTATTCCCGTTACTTTGAAACTATGTTCATCATTGTATTTTATTACTTTCCCTATCGCATCTTCATCATCAAAGATCTTTTCAGCCATTTTTTCAGTTAATACTACGGAGTTTATGTTTTCGAAAACATGTTCCGGGTCACCCTCCACAAATTCAAAAGAAAACATATCGAAAAGTTCAGGATCAGCCAGGCGGACTTCTTCAGTGAAAAGTTTGTCCTCATAACTTATTGTAGCGGTCAACACATAATACATAAATGAGTTCACAATTTCCGGAATATCCTCCCTGATATCTTTTGCAATAGGGCCGGGCATACATGTAGTTGTGAGAGGCCCCGATGAGTAATACTGAGTTTGAACAAGCCTGTAAAGCAGGTCGGCATTCTCATTAAATTTGTTATAGCTAAGTTCATGTTTGACCCATAAAAAAATCAGGATTGAAATAGCCATTCCTATTGCCAATCCTGAAATGTTTATGATTGAAAATCCCTTTTGCCTGAACAGGTTTCTGAGAGCAGTAATAATATAATTACGGATCATGGTTTAGATTGATTTAATAATTATATGACTTGTTGGTTCTGGCTTTGTTACAGGTTATTTTGCTTTTCGCAAATAAATTGTTCCGTTTATAGTTTCCAGGTCAATATCAACACCTCCACCATTTAATTTGGTATCAACATCGCCACCAACCTTGCACATATTATCTTTTTCTGAAATGAATTCAGGGTCAAGGTTGGTATACATAGTGCCGTTAATTGTGCTCATGGATAGATCAGCTTTGTGATCAGAAGAAATGTAAAGGTCGATTTCTCCGTTAATCGTTTCTATTTCCATTGGTCCTGTTAATCCTTTTATTTCAATATTTCCGTTAATGGTTTCAAGCGCAAGTTCTACATCCGGAGGCATAAATACTTCGAAGGTCAAATTTATTTGTGCTCCCATGCCATTGATGATGGTTGTATCTCCATTTTTTATAATGATCGTCCTGCAGTTAGTTGACAACTTATTAAGATCCTCAATTTCCGATTTAATACTAATATACCCGAAACCTTTACGGGAAATAAATTTGAACTTGTTATTATCTTTCCCCTCATTAATATTTACAGTTGCTTTAACATACACTTCACTTTTATCCCATGCCTTGATGAAAATATCATCAGCAAAATCAAAATCCAGCCTTATTTCCTGATTTGATGAAACAGGCATACTTTCTTCAACTATCCTTTGTGCTGAAAGTTGAATCGAAAAGAAACTTAAAGTTAAAATTATTGTTAATGTTTTCATAGTTTAAATT
>JADHVR010000136.1 GCA_016783885.1 Bacteroidales bacterium | reverse complement strand
AAAATTTCTCATGTTGTTTTGTTTTAAATTTATTAAATATGTTTATTTAAAGAATCCATTATATGTTTTTTCCGGTTTTTCGCTACCGGAATGGTTTCTCTATTAGTCAATTCGATTTGGGCGTTAAAGTTACCGGAAATTTTTGATATATAATTCATATTAATTATATGATTGTCATGAATCCTGATAAAAGAGAAACTTTTCAGTTGACTGTCAATGCCATCAATAGATACATCAATTTCATAAGTTGTATTGTCAGATAAAAAAATGATGGTTTTGTCCTGCTTTGCTTCAAAACGAATGATCTCATTACTTTTGTAGAATCTTATTTTATTTTTCGTTTGGATTTTTAGTTTGTGTTTATCCTCATACCTTTTGATGATTTCGGATAATATGGAATTATTACTAAGCGAGAGTTCATCCATATCCGAACTAAGCCTTATATGCTTTTTATTAGCGATTAAAAACTTTTCAAGTTCATTTTGAATTCCGCTGTCGTCAATAATGATGATCTTATCCATCAGGTTTAATTGATTACTTAACAGTGATCCTGGTGTTCACAATGCCTTCATTAGTTTCAAGCCTGATTAGGTAAATACCATGTTCAAAAGAGGATACATTAAAACGGTAATTATCTGCATTTACTTTCTTTTCAACTACTACCTGCCCGATATTATTGAATACACGGATGGTATTTATTCTTAATGTCGATTCGATAGTAATAAAGTCTGTTGCCGGATTCGGATAGATTTTAAACTCTTCTGCATCCGGTTCATTAATACCGGATATCTCAACATTATCAATGTTAGAAGGATCCGACTCTCCAAAATAATAAACTGCTGTTACATAATATTCAAAATTCCCATAACCGGGCGAATCCGAATACAACAAGCCCATAATAAGGGATGTGTTTATTTTTTCATCATCACGATAAATGTTGTAGCCATCAGGAGTAAGGCAACCGGATGGTTCTGACCAGGTGCAATTTACTATAATGTCAACAGGTGTTGCAGTAAAATCTTCCGGTATAATATTTTCTGGAGTATTAACTAACACAATTTCGGTTGTTGTTGGCTCTGATTCTTCTCCACCATAATTAGCTGTAACATAATAGGAATAATCGATTTCTGGAGTTAACATTTCATCAGTGTAAAACAAATCAATTACAGTAGCTATAACTTCCTCATCACGGTAAACATTCCAGCTATCAGGTGATCCGTTTTGCATCTCCCAGCTTAATTCAACATTTGTGCAATTAACTGTAACCTGCAAATTAGCAGCAGGGAATAAACTCTGTCCTACAATAATATTCCTTGAGTTTCCTTCTCCTGTTTCGCAATAATAAGTTCCATACCAGGAGGATTGTACCGGTACATTCCAGGAAAGTATTTGTGAAGTTTCACCATTAAAGTCAGGAGAATCCAAAATAATCCCTTCATGATACCATTGGAATGGAGTTGTCGCCAGTACAGCGTCAAACTGAACATTTCCTTCAATTGGAGTATTACTCATAAGATAAATATGTTGGTCTTCGTTCCCATTAAGTGTTGTACGGTTATTGGTCCATTCCCCATTATTTATTATATCGCCATAAATATTCATATTTAAAGGATGATAGTTTGAATTTCGGATTACACCATTATTGGTCAATGTATCATTTACCGTTAAATTACCGATGTAGAGCAATGATTGTAGCGTGTCTTCAACTATTGTATTGCCATTAAAAACAACTCCATTATCGTAAATACCGACAAGACCTTTAAGAGTGGCATTATGAATTACTGATTGATCCTGAAGACTTGCCCCATTATCCATAAACAAGGTGCCTGAATTGGTGATCAAGTCTGTTTCGCGTAAACTTCCTCCATGAATTGTCAGTATTCCTCCTCCTCCAATTGGCATAATCAACCGGCCGTTGTTAAAATCTATCTGTGTTCCGTTAAAGGTAAGGTCGGTTAATGCTTCTACTGTAGTATTATTATCTGTACCCACAAAGTTTGAACATCCAAATTCCTGTCCGGCAGATAGTGAAATGTATTGATTGGAAGTTCCTGCCATATTAATTGTTTCGTTCACCCATTCCCCATTATTTATTATATCGCCATAAATATTCATATGTAAAGGATGATAGTTTGAATTTCGGATTACACCATTATTGGTCAATGTACCATTTACCGTTAAATAACACAAGTAGTGCAATGATTGTAGCGTGTCTTCAACTATCGTATTACCATTAAAAGTATCTCCGTAATCGTAAACGCCGACAATACCTTTAAGGGTAGCATTTTCGATGGTCATGTTCCACAAATAGGCACCATTGTTCATGTATAAATCCTGACCGTTGCATTTAAGCTCCCCATCGGACATAGAGTTGCCGAGGATAGAAAGATTTGCCCCTTTTGAGTTATCCAGTTCCATGGTAACTCCGTTGAGTAATATCGAAGTACCATTAAAGTTAAAATCGGACATAACATAAATTGTTCCTGTTGTCGCTACTGCTTCAAATCTTTCCCCGGTAAATTCACCACTTCCGCCTTGTGATATTTGATGAGTGTTTGTGCCTACCATTTCGGTTGAGTAGTTCGTCCAAACCCCGTTATTTACTATATCGCCATAAATCTTTAAATAAAAATGATCATAGACCGAATTTGTTATCGTTCCGTTGTTTATAACATCCCCATTAACTGTTAATGTAATTTCCGCATAAGTATAATTTTGTAATAATGCCCCGTTATTAATTGTCAGGTCATTACATGCAACGGCAGGCCAGGGAAGCGCTTCAACAGGTCCCGGCCCGGTAATGATTATATCATCATATGATGTGGGTATTGATCCTTCCTCCCAGGTTGTAGCATTATCCCAGTATCCGCCTGCGGCTGTTGAATGAAATGTATCTGCTTTCGCTAATAAAGAGAAGCAAACCAGGGCTATAAACACTAAGCCCGTTTTAATAATTTTGTCGAGTTTTTTCATAATGGTAAATTTTTAATTATTTAATCAGATTTATTTAGTTAAAAACCACCACTAAATTAATAGCGGAAAACAAATTTGAGGGTGGTGAATTATTATTCGCCGGGGATTAATTATTATTCGCCGGGGTTCATTGATTATTCGCAAAATGAAAGATAAGGGAAATGCAGGTTTTACAATTACAAATTGTACATGTCTGTTTTACATGTCAGTTACAAACTGAAATGTGCAGCGTATTTCTTTGAAATGAAAAAAACCCCCGCTCTTCCGAACGGGGGTAATTTGGATAATATTTGCGAAGAGGTGTTAACTGGTTCAATCTAAAATCATTGAGGCACCTGGCTTTCTGCTCCGATATTTCCAACCCACACATCATTTTTATCCTGATTCATTACCTGCCCGTTCATATCAAAATCACCGGACTTGTAACCGTTTGTTCCTGCCTGTGATGACCAAACATTTGTTTTGTCGTCGGAATTAATATCTCCGTCAGCATTTCCATCGCCGGCAATCATTCCCCAAACCACGCTTCCAATTTCTTTTTGACCACTACTTCCTCCATAAGCCTGTCCTGCTCCGGTTGAAAAATCATAAGTATATATTCCTCCGGATTGTGTGACAGCATTTGCCGCCATTATTCCCAGATGGTTCCTGTGCCATACCACTACAAACAATTGATGATTTATTGAATTGTCGAATGAGAGAATACTGCTCCCGTCCAAACCGACAACAGTTCCATTACATGTTAAAAATGCTGCTTGTCTTGCAATGACCGAAGTTGAGTTTGCAGAAGCCGCATCAGTTGCATCCCGTAATTCTATTAGAACCCAGTCAACAATATTAGCATTGGGTATTGAGGTAACACTTTCTGACCCTGTATATTGCCATGGTTGAATATAGAACGGTTGCGAAAACGGAATCAAACCTGCCGTATTCAGCATTGTTGTCATTTGTGTGCCGGAAAAAGGACCTTCGAGGAAAGCAATCAAATCAAGGTCAATTCCTGTTATTATAATCCCAATCGGTTGCTGGAAACCCTGGGTTAGAATGTAGCTGCCGTTTGAATAAGTTTCGGTAGCAATTTCTCCTACTGTCCAGCTTAATGAAACGTTTGTTCCCTCATAATAATCGCCTGAATTTGCTATTACATCTCTTTCGATGGATTGGGCGTAAGTAAATGAGATGATGGACATGAAGATTAATGTGTTTATTATTGTTTTCATTTTTGGATTATTTACAATTAATAAAAACTTTCACCATTCCTCTGCCATTTGAATTTTCAAGGGCTTTTCCGAGAACACCGACATTTTCAGCTATTTTAATTCCGTTCACTTCTGTGGTTCTTACTTTTGATGCGCCTTTTTCGTTGGAAGTCAAAGTTTCACCTGCCTGGATTGTGCTGCTGGAATTTGCTTTTACATCAGTTGGTCCAAAAACTACGATTGAAACAAAATCCCCGTTTCCTGCTGATCCCTGATCATAATGAAAACTTTTTCTTGTCTCGGTTTTTCCGTTTGATAATTGTTCTGTTTCCTGCTTTATAGTTACTGTATATTCAACAACTCCGAGAATTCCTTCTGAATTTTTTCCAGAGACTTTTTTAACATGAACAATGGGCGAATCATCATTATTTAGGACATTCTCTGTATAACCACCAGCAATGCAAACAACGTCTCCAGGTTCGAGCATTATGGAGCCTGTATTTTTACCGTAGGTGCTTATACTTTTAGTAGTTATATTTATACCATAAATCCTGTCAGGTGTATAAACACCATACTGATCAGAAGGATTAGTAGTTTCAGCATACACTCCGATATCAGTAGCGCTGAAAACTTCCACTCCGTCATCATCAGCACCGGAAACGGTTAATCCGTCATCCGAAGGCCCGGTAACCTGAATGCCGTCCTCTCCCGGGTAATATATATCAATTCCATGAGTGCCTGTATTTTGTAATCTTAATCCGCTAAAAGTCGTTCCATTAATATCAATTCCCCAGTAACCGGAATTATCAATGGCAATTCCATCCTTAGTTGAATTATTAATATAAATACCGTTTTCACCTGATTGATCAACATAAACACCACCCAAGCCTGGATTGTCAACGGCGAATCCATAGTATGATGGTGTATTCACGTAAACGCCATTCACGGCAGGTGTTTCCATCCACAAACCGTTATGGCCCGGGCTGTTCACCCTGATACCCACACCTGCTGCATTACTGATTTCTAATTTTGCATTGGTTGGATTATCTGTTCCGATCCCAACGTTCCCCGAAGGATAAATACCTCCGGTTCCTGTATAAACATTATCTCCGTTTATTCCCCAATCATTGTCACCGCTTACCTGGCTGTCAACATACGATTTTGTTGCAGCATCTTGTGGAGCGCTTGGATTGGTAACATTTATTATCCGGTTACTATTCATATTCAGGATTTGAGTTGCCAGATGGTTACCGAGGTTGTCCCCGTTATTGTCAACATAATATTTAGTTGCAGCATCCTGTGGATTGCTTGGATTCAACAGGTTTGTTATGCCATTGTTTGCCATGTTTAAATTTTGTGTAGCAAGATGATTGCCAAGATTATCACCGCTTATTCCGGTCAATCCTGAACCATCGCCTATAAAGGATACGGCTTCAACATTCCCGTTTACTTCCAGTTTTTCGGTTGGGTTTGTAATGCCAATACCTACATTACCATTATGAAGGATTCTCATTTTTTCGCTTACAATTGAATTTTCCATTGTTTGAAAAGTAAGTGCAGCATCTAATTTTTCAATGTTTCCATCCCACCAACCATTGGTGTTCTGCATACTAATCCCACCAATCAATTGGTTCAAACTGTTAACATCGTTGTTGTACCAACCAAGTGTTCCAATTACTTCGTATGTATCTATATTTCCGTCTCCGCCGATATATGAATTTTTATAAACTTCCAGTTTTGCATCCGGGTCGTTTGTTCCGATACCCACGTTTCCCGTAGGTGTTGAATACATATCGTTTCCGTTTACTGTCCAATCGCCGTCAGCAGGAACACTTTGAGCTGTTTTAGCATATAATGCATACGGTACACTCAACAATTGCGAAGCTCCCATAGAGGTATAGCTTGCACCTCCGACGGGATCAAGTTCTACTTCAAGGTATTTATCCCCGCTGTTCCATGTAATGTTTGCAAATATTCCGATCTCCACTGTTCCTGTCCCAAGGGCAACACTCACCATCCCGAACTCGTTGGTTGTTACATTATGGGACTCCCGGTATTGTATGCCCCCGGTTGGTGAGAGATTTCGGATAGTTAATCGTAATCCGACATTTTGGTTTATTAGCAAGTCTCCATTGTTGTCCCTGACAGCAGCCTGGTACTTAAAAGCTTCCGGGCTTTGCGCTAATACAGTTGCAATGCTCAACAAAGCAATTGCTAATGTTAATTTTACTTTTTTCATAATAATAATGTTTTTAAAAGGTTCATAGTATTTCTATTTATGTTTGATGTTCGAAAAGTTTATAACTGGTGTGATTACAATTGGCCTTTTTTCTATTTTTTACTTCCTGCAAGTTCTAAGTAAAATTAAACGCTTCCCTTCTTTTTGCCAAATTTGTTTTTCCCATCTTTATTGATGGGGTTATATGTTCAGTATTTGAGT
>JADHVR010000135.1 GCA_016783885.1 Bacteroidales bacterium | reverse complement strand
CCCTCCAACTTATGTAGATGAAGAACGTAAAATTAACGGAAAGGATGGAAAAGAAATTGAAATCTGGATTACTTGCACCATTAAAGGAACAGTAAAAAAAGCAATGCCCAAAGCAAATATCATTTATCAAACCTTAAATTGCCCTGAATTTACTTGCCGCACAACAGACTTTTTTTCCGGTGAATCTTTATACCTTCATTTTAAAAGCCCGGTAAATGGTTATTTAAGTGTATTCCTAAGAGATGGAAACACCGTTTACAGACTTTTGCCTTATGATGATATGACAGAGAAATATCATAAGGCTGTACCGGTAAAGGGAGATGAAGAATATATCCTCTTTTCAAAAAAGGATAAATATTTTGATAATGAAAATGTGAACGAATTAGAGTTATTCACTTATTTAAAACATGCGTATAATTCAATTTATATTATTTTTGCGGAGGAACCATACACAAAGCCGTTATTAGATCAGGATCAGGTATCAGAATATAAAGAACGTTACCGTTCGCCCAAATCATTAAGCCTTGAGGATTTCAATATATGGCTGTCAGGGAACCGGGCGTTGATGGATAGTTTTCAGGACAGGAGAGTGAAGATAAAAATAGTAAAAGATTAAAATTATGTAGAAAATTATTAAATATGACTACCGTCTCTCCCCCTCTTTTTTTTTCAAAGAGAGGGGGTCAGGGGGGTGAGTTAAAAAAATATACCTTTATTTGTCACATTTTCATTCTTTAAAGTACAAACCTGTGTAAATAAAAAATAATTAATATTCATTTAAAAAATCAAAACAATGAAAAAAGTAGCATTAATTTCAATGATCGGTTTAATGATGATAGCTTTATTAAACCCAACAGTAGCTCAGCAAACTAAGAAAGAAAAAAAAGATCTAAAAAAAGAGCTAAAAGCCAAAGCAGACAAACAAGCCCGCAAAGATGCCAAAAAGTATAAAAAGGATGGCTATTATGTGGCACCTGGCGCTTTGCCTATGGAAAAGCAGTTGGAAAATGCCTGGTTAAAGCAACTTGAAACAGATGAACACGACTATCCGAAATACATTGTCGCAACAGGTAACTCGGTTGGCGAAACCCAAACGGCTGCCAAATTACAGGCAACCGAAACAGCGAAACTGGAGTTAGCCGGAACCATTACTACTGATGTGGCTGCTTTAATTGAGACCAACATCGCTAACCAACAGCTCAATAATGAAGAAGCTGCTTCTGTTACAAAAACAGTTGCTGCTGCCAAAAACATCATAGCACAAGAGCTGGGCAGGATTATTCCCATGGTAGAGATGTATAAAAAGATCGGTAAAAACGTAGAGGCAAATGTAAGGCTGGCTTATGACAGCAAAACAGCAAAAGAAGCAGCCAAAAAAGTAATACGCAAACAATTAGAAGAAGAAACCGACCTGATGCAGGATAAGTTAGACAAATTGCTGGACTTCTAATATTTATTAGTCTGGTCTAAAAAACCTACGAGGTTTTAACTCTTATAAAAATATTGAGGTAAAAGATATTGGTTTGCAGTAAAATAGCTCAAACCTCGTAGGTTTAAAAATGCTAATTGTTGTCAATAAAATTATAATCCGTAATTTTACCTCTCAATATGTAATGATGACATGATTGAAAAAGACAAAATATAATAATAATGAAAAATATCGCCATTCTTCTTGTCCTGTCAGTAATTATAACCGGCAACCTGTTTTCCCAAAAGGTTGTATCCGGGGTTAGTGAAAGCAAATTTGTAAGCATTACAAAAGACCCGCCCAAGCCACCATATCTTGAGATTATCAGCGGAAGCCTGCAATTTGCCGATAATGACGGGGATCAGAAAATTGGTGCGAACGGAACTGCATATTTGCAGTTCAATCTTAATAACTCCGGCATGGGGCCAGGTCTCGACCTAAAAGTGAAAATTCAGGAGTTAAACAATATTTACGGTTTGCAGTACGAAAAAGAGAGCAGTCTCGGGCAACTTGACACTGACAATACTAAAACCGTAGAGATACCTGTTTCGGGAAATATGTCGCTAAAAGAGGGAAACGCGGTATTTAAGGTATGGATTGAAGAAGCTAATGGCTTTGGAACCGACCCGGTAATCATTGAAGTAAAAACACAACCTTTCATTGCTCCTAAAATAAAGATTGTAGATTACAAGGTAAGCAGTGAAAAAGGAACTACACTACAAAAATGCCGCCCATTTGATTTACAGGTTTTGGTGCAGAATGTGGGACAGGGAACAGCAGAAAACGTTACTATAAACATTCCTGTTCCCGAAAATATTGTCTGCCTCTCTGGAAACGAAAATATAAATATCGGCACCCTGATCCCAGGAGAAAGCAGATTGATTGATTACAACCTTGTTACTACTAATCAGTATTCATCAACCTCTCTGCCGTTTCTTTTTAATCTCAATGAAAAATACAGCAAATATGCCGAAGATAAAACGATTACCCTTTCCATGAACCAGGCAATTTCCGATAATAAACTCATTGTTCAGGGGAAAGACCAGGCAACAACGGAAATAGTAATCGGCTCCCTGACTTCCGATATTGATAAAAACATTCCATACCAGGATCAAAAAAATCCAGATCGGGTAGCGTTAATTATTGGAAATGAAGATTATTCAGGAACCTTGAATGCGGAAGTCAATGTGGAGTTTGCCAGGAACGATGCGAAAATATTTATGGAATATGCAAAAAATACAATGGGTATTGAAGAAGATAATATCTATTTCATGTTGGATGCAACTGCAGGACGTATGAGAAAGCAAATAGATTTGGTTACTGATCTGATAAAAAAAATGGGCAACAATGCCGAACTTATTTTTTACTATGCCGGACATGGCTTTCCCGATGAAAATACTAAAACACCCTACCTGATACCTGTAGATGTGGATGCTACCAACCTGGATCCGGCAATCAGATTATCTGAAATTTATAAGAATTTTGCTGAAACCGGAGCCAAGCGTGTAACCGTATTTTTAGATGCCTGTTTTTCCGGTGGCGGACGTAACCAGGGATTATTAGCTGCACGAAGTGTGGTTATTAAACCAAAGGACGAGTTGATAAGCGGCAATATGGTTGTGTTTTCTGCCAGCTCAGGCGAACAGTCCGCTTTGCCTTATGATAAGCAGAAACACGGAATGTTCACATATTTCCTTTTGAAAAAATTACAGGATACCGGAGGAAATGTTACCTATAAAGAACTTGCCGATTACCTCAATCAAAAAGTAGGCATTGAATCGTTAAGGGAAAATGGCAAGGCACAGGACCCGGAAGTGAATGTTAGCCCATCGGTAGATAACATCTGGATGGACTGGACATTGAATTAATAAAAATATTTCGATAAAGTAATTTTTTATAATATGAAGAAATTCAGATTTTTCTTTTTGGTATTTGGTTTTTTGATTTTGGTATTTCATACCAATGCCCAGCAAATCCAAAATATCCGCTTTGAGCAGGAAGGAAAGAAAATTAATATTTATTATGACCTGATTGGGAATGCGAATGAGATGTATAGTGTAAACATTTATTACAGAAAGGATGGATTGAGTAGTTGGGGCGAACCATTAAAAAGTGTTAGTGGAGATGTTGGGGAAATTGTAATAGTTGGTAATAATAAACATATTATTTGGGAAGTATTAGCTGATAGAGATAATCTTATTGGTAAGATTTCTTTTAAAATAACAGTTGAACTTATAATTCCAATTGCTTTGGTAATTGGCTTGAAGGATGGGAAAATTTCTAAAGGAAATATTTTATTAAATCCGTTTTTGGTTACTTATTTTAAAATCTCGGATAATAAAATTCCTGCAGATTGTAAGATTACTTCTTTTTCAATGTGGTATAAAAGTGATTCAGGAAAAAATCTATATGAGCAATCTAATAGTCAATTTTTTACTGAAAAAATGAAATCAATTATCCAAGAATTAGAAAGTGGTACTATAATTAGATTTGAAAATATTAAAATAAATTCCCCAATTGGACCAATGAAAATCGAATCACTTTATAGAAATATTATAATTATTAACTAACATATTTCTCACTTAAAAATTCATAAATAAATATTTAACGTAATACATAAGGTTGAAACAAAGGCGTTGCCTCAATGAGTGAAAATTGACAATTTTACTATTTGCTCTGCAAAGCGTTTTTTCATGTAAAAGCAAAATATGAAAATAAATATTTTTATACATTTAATTTTTGTCGCGGCTTGTCTCTCTGTCAATGCCCAGCAAATCCAAAATATCCGTTTTGAGCAGGAAGGAAAGAAGATCAATATTTATTATGACTTGCTGAGTGGGGAAAGCGGACAAAAATATGACATACAGGTTTATTGCAGCACAGATGGCGGTAGTACCTGGGGCAGCCCCTTGCAAACTATAAGCGGTGCAGTGGGAGAAAACCAAAAAGCAGGGAAGGATAAAAAAATAATTTGGGATGTATTAGCTGAAAAAGAAAAATTAACAGGGAATATAAAGTTTAAGATCAATGCAGTTTCATCAGAATTTTCTAACAAATCAGGAACTTTTATTGATTCACGTGATGGGCAAAAATATAAATGGGTACGAATAGGAAACCAGGTTTGGATGGCTCAAAACCTTAACATTGGGAAAAAAATTAGGGGCAAAGCGGAACAAGAAAATAACGGAGTTATTGAAAAATACTGCTATAAAAATAACAATACTAATTGCGATGAATATGGTGGTTTATACCAATGGGATGAGATGATGCAATATACTACCACACAAGGAATACAGGGCATCTGCCCAAATGGCTGGCATATACCCACAGATAATGAATGGAGAATACTGGAAGGCACTGTTGACAGCCAGTATCCGGTTGAAGACCCTGAATGGGACGGAACAGTATGGAGGGGTTATAATGGCGGTTTAAACATTAAATCCACAAGCGGCTGGCATTCCGGTGGTAACGGAACTGACCTTTATGGCTTTGCTGCCCTTCCTGGCGGTTGCCGTTACGGCGTTAGTGGTTTCGACTATTTGGGCGGCCCCGGCTACTTCTGGTCTTCTACTGAGGGCGGTACGGATGGCGCGTGGTTCCGGCTATTGGGCTGTAATGACGCTGGCGTAGGCCGTAACGATGGCAGTAAGGATGTCGGTATTAGTGTTCGTTGCTTGCAGGACTGATGTAATTGACAATTTTACTATTTGTTCCGCTAAGCGGTTTTTTCATAAGTAAAAGCAAAATATGAAAATAAATATTTTTATACATTTAATCTTTGTTGCGGCTTGTCTCTCTATCAATGCCCAGCAAATCCAAAATATCCGCTTTGAGCAGGAAGGAAAGAATATCAATATTTATTATGACCTGCTTGAAGGAGAAAGCGGACAAAAATATGACATACAGGTTTATTGCAGCACAGATGACGGTAGTACCTGGGGCAGCCCTTTGCAACATATAAGCGGCTCAGTAGGAAAAAACCAAAAAGCAGGCTATGATAAAAAGATAATTTGGGATGTATTAGCTGAAAAAGAAAAATTAACAGGGAATATAAAGTTTAAGATCAATGCGGTTTTTTCAGAGTTATCTGGTAAATCAGGAACTTTTATTGATTCACGTGATGGGCAAAGCTATAAATGGGTAAGAATTGGAGATCAGATTTGGATGGCTGAAAATCTGAATGTTGGAACAATGATTTACGGAAGCCAGGGACAAACAAACGATAGAAATATAGAAAAATACTGCTATAAAAATAATAATACTAATTGCGATGAATATGGTGGCTTATATAAATGGTATGAGATGATGCAATACACTGAAACGCAGGGCACTCAAGGTATATGCCCTAACGGCTGGCATATTCCCACTAATGATGAATGGTCAACTCTTGTTCATTTCCTTGGAGAAAGTAATGTAGCAGGAGGTAAACTAAAAGAAACAGGCACACCGCATTGGAACTCACCCAATAAAGATGCAACAAATTCGAGCGGCTTCTCTGCCCTACCCGGCGGTTACCGTGGTTCGAATGGTTATTTCATCGGTTTGGGCTACTACGCTTATTTCTGGTCTTCTTCTGAGTTCAGTATACTTACCGCGTGGTACCGGAAATTGTTCTACGACAGCGAAGAGGTGTTCCGTCGCGACTACCCTGAGTCCTATGGTTTTAGTGTGCGTTGTCTCCAGGATTAGATTCGATATTTGATATTTATATTACCCGCTTATTTCTGGTCTTCTGCTGAGAACAATACAAATACCGCGTGGAGCCGGAAATTGACCTACGGCAACGAAGAAGTGTACCGTTACCACAACGGTAAGGGCTACGGTTTTAGTGTGCGTTGTCTCCAGGATTAGATTCGATATTTGATATTTATATTACCCTCTGCTCTTTCTGATTCCTGCCTTTGCCGGCAGGCAGGTGTAATCCCTTTTTCTTATAATAAATAAGAATTATAAATCCTGGTAATATTAAGTTCGGGATTACAAATCCCGAACAGCTCAGTGTTTCGACACAACCTAACAGGTTTTTTCCAACCTTATATGTTTGCAAATTCAAAAATTGTAATAAAAATTTAAATAACAAGTTAGCTTGACAAGAGACAAGGAACAAACCTTGGTACAAAAATACCGTCTAACAGTTTCTTGCTTAAGTCAAGTCGAGTTCGGGGTAT
>JADHVR010000059.1 GCA_016783885.1 Bacteroidales bacterium | reverse complement strand
CTACAGCACCTTTAGGTAGTTTGAAGCCATCGCCTGTACAACGACTTCGGTGGGTCAACCTTACAACTGGTTTCCACCATCTTAATTACAGCATGCAGTAATTTATATTGCCGATTACTGCTTCTCGGCACACTATGAAGCGTGGCGGATTATGTGAATATTCACTTTCAAACTAAGATTAAGTTTATGCGAGAACAAATGATTAAAAAACCACCTTAACCGCCATGATTTATGAGCTTTTGTTACCACACGTTTTCAATTGTCTTTCAAAAATGGACTGGTGCATAAACACCAGCCCAAATTATTAAAATAGCAATAGGATGAAAATTGCCAGTTCAACTAATGAGACCTTAATCTCGACATCACTAATTAATATAGTCATGATTTTTAGTTTTATGGTTACGCCCAGTCCTTTGAGCTATTTATTTCGACAGGGGGTTTTTAATAATTGCGAGTTCCCCTGTCTTTTCTCAATAACCCGCAGTTTTAATTATTAATTTAAAATTTAATCACTATGTCAAAAAAGAAAGAACACAAACATATTTTTGCATACTCCCGAAATATATTCTTATATTGGAATGGAAGATTACAAAAAGTTTTACTGCGAAATGTTAAGGAACTTTCTCCATATATTCAAAATAAAGTTCAGGACTAACATTTTTTAAATCTCCGATTCCACTTTGATGATTTAAATCTGTTGTAATGTACAATAAGCCGTTTTCATCATTTATTTTCTTTATAATAGATGCAAATCCGCCCAAATTCATAACTCCATTCATCATTGTCCTTAAATTCGAATTTTTAATAATTTCATCTTTTGTATATTCTCTGACACCGTCAAATATGATTACATTTTTAATTTCGTTGTCTATCATGTTTCTTTTTTTTTTTAAATGTGTGGTAACTTTTGGTTATAACTACCAAAAGTAACTATAATTCATAAGTGTCAATAGTTATAATAACTTTTTTTTATCTGAATTTTTATCTGAATTTATTATCATCCAAAGGATTATCAACGTTAACTCAATTGTTTTGTGCTTATTCGTTTTTACATCTGTAAAACTAATAACCAGGAAAATTTCACCTGACATGACAAGTCGAGGTTGGCATGTAGGTAAGCGACCCATGCGGGCTAATTTTGTGTCGCTTGCCCTGTCGAAAAAAGGAACAACCTTCCCGACAAGCAAGTCCCCAACCCGCAAAAATTCCTTCCTCGACTTGCTGTGTCTTAAGCTCACAGACACGCCAAATCGAAGCAAGCATGTGTGAAGGGGATTTGGCTTGTCGAAGGGTAAGTTAATCAGAAAGAGCATTGGGTTCTAATTCAATTCATCAACAGTCAGCGTGTCATTAAAAATCCTGTCATAATCCTTCACCTGCTTATCCAACTTATCATATTTAAAATACCCGGTTTTTGGTATTTTTATAAAATAAGTCCTTCCTGATTTATCCGGAAGCTTATCTGTTCTTAGCCATGGGTTGAACATTTTCAGAGTCCTGTAATTGATCTTGTGCATGGAAGCAAACTCATACAGGTCGGGAATTGTTTTGGTAACTTTTATTTTTTTTGTCGGGACAGGTGGATACAAATCTGCCTCTCTCAGGTAAAAGCCATATCGTGTCGGGCTTTCAATGATAGTCTTTATAGCAAGTATCCTGAAAACATATTGAGAAGTCTCTTCATTAAGATAAAGGTCGTAATAATTATTTACCTTCTGTTTTTCGAGAGATTCCCTGATCCTTCTTTTTCCTGTATTATACGCTGCTGCTACCAATGTCCAGTTTTTAAATTCATCATAAAAATCGAGCAGGCATTTACAAGCAGCTTTTGTGGATTTTTCTACATTGTATCTTTCATCAATAGCATCGTTAACTTCCAGCCCGTATTCCCTTGCTGTTTTTTCCATGAATTGCCAGAATCCTCTTGCCCCTTTCGGAGAAACAACATTTTCGAAACCACTCTCAATAAGCGCAAGGTACTTAAAATCTTCAGGGATATTGTTCTCTGATAAAATTGGCTCGATTAAAGGAAACCACCTATTTGAACGTTTGATTAATCCAATTGTTGAGGAGTGAAAATAGGTGTTACGTAAAATTTCTTCATCTAATTTCTCACGAATGTAAAATATATTTAACGGAGCATTTTCCCCTGCGAAGTCAACTGATTCAGGAATTATCGGAGAAAATATCTTATAATTTTTCCTAAAAGCATCCTGGTAATTAACATCTGATATTTTTTCTTTTTCCGATGAAAAAACGAATAGAAGGATAATCAAAATAGCAGAAGGCAGGATTGTACTTAAAAAAATAATCTTCCTCATTAATTTATATTGGTTCGTTGGTTAAAATTTACTTTGAAAGTCTTTGAATAATGGCGCTAACCTGTCTTTTTCAGAAATGACAGGATTTTCAATGTTCCACTTAATATTGAGATCGGGATCGTTCCACCTGATGGTTCCTTCCGATTGTTTATTATAAACATTTGTGCATTTATAAAAGAAAACCGTGTTATTTTCAAGTGTAACAAAACCATGTGCAAATCCGGGAGGCACCCAGTACATCATCTTATTTGATTCGTCCAATTCAATTGAAGCCCATTGCCCATACGTGGGAGAATTTTTTCTGATGTCAACAGCAACATCCATTACTGCCCCTTTCATTACTCTTACTAATTTACCCTGAGCATAAGGCGGACTTTGAAAGTGTAAACCTCTTAAAACATCTTTTTGGGATTTTGACTCGTTGTCTTGCACAAATTTGTAGTCAATACCGGCTTTAACAAATTTCTCAATGTTATATGATTCAAAAAAATACCCGCGTTCGTCTTCAAACACATCAGGTTTTATGATCAGAAGATCAGGTATCTTTGTTTTAATTATTTCCATCAGATTATGACTTTATTTTGAATTAATACCTTATTATTTTACAGATAAAACCTAAACTTTCTCAAATGGATTGTAAAATTTTAAGCCTTCAATTTTTTTAAAATCCTTATAATTTCTGGAAACGACAGTTAGATTGTTTAGCAATGCAGTAGCTCCAATAATTCTATCTGGGGTGGCAATCTTACATTTTTGCTTTATCTCGGTTGATTTTTGTTCAATATCGTGATCAATGTAAAATACTTTTGCGTTATTTATAAATTTAACAACTTTTATTATTTCATGCTCCTCGATTTTATGCCAACCTAACACTTCTATTTTAGTAATAGTAGATATATTAAATGAATTCTTAAATATATCTTCAACTTTATTGATTTCTTGTTGTGGAATTTTATTATCAAGATAATAAATGATAATATTTGTATCAATCAGATATTTGTATTCCATTGATCCTTCATGTTTTTAAGTTCCTTTTCAATATCTAAATTTAAATGAGATAACAATCCTCGATATTCTGAAGGGTTGAAATCTTTTTCGTCATCTTTGAACTTTTCTATTTTTTTGATAGTAATACTTTGTTTTAGTTTTTTCCATACAGAATATGGAATAATCGCATACTCAATTGCGCCATTAGAATCATATATATAGTTAACAGTCATGTCCATTTTATTTATTAATTATAACAAAAATACAATTTAAATTTAAAAGAAAGAAAAAAACTTGTTACAAATGTATCACTTCTCCATAAGCCGCAGCCACAGCCTCCATCACAGCTTCCGACATAGTGGGATGCGGATGGATTGATTTCAGTATTTCGTGTCCTTTGGTTCCCAGCTTACGGGCAACAACGGCTTCTGCTATCATTTCCGTAACATTCTCGCCAATAAAATGTGCTCCTAACCATTTACCGTTTTTGGCATCAAATATCACTTTTACAAATCCATCCCTGTTGCCTGCTGCACTTGCTTTACCGGAGGCAGTGTACGGGAATTTCCCAACCTTGATATCATATCCTGCTTCCGTTGCCTGCTTTTCAGTGATCCCAACCGACGCAACTTCAGGAACAGTGTATGTGCAGCAGGGAATGTTACCATAATCTATTGGTTCGGCATCAAGCCCTGCAATTTTTTCCACACAGCAAATTCCTTCTGCCGAAGCTACATGTGCCAATGCATGACCATGAACAATATCGCCGATGGCATAATATCCTTCAACATTAGTGCGATAAAATTCATCCACTTCTATTTTGTCTTTTTCTGTCTTAATACCAACATCCTCCAATCCTATTCCTTCTATGTTGGTTGTAATTCCAACTGCAGCTAAAACCACCTCGGCTTCAACCGTTTCTTCACCTTTTTTTGTTTTAATCTTAACCTTACAAAGTTCACCACCCGTATCAACCGATTCAACCGAAGAACCAACCATAACTTTCATTTTTGCTTTTTTAAAGCATCTTGCGAGCTGCTTTGAAACTTCTTCGTCTTCCAAAGGAACAACATTGGGCAGAAACTCCACAAGTGTTACTTCAGTTCCGAGCGAGTTATATAAATAAGCAAATTCAGACCCGATTGCACCTGAACCCACCACAACCATTGATTTTGGTTGTTCAGGCAAAGTCAGGGCTTCCCTGTATCCGATAATCTTTTTCCCGTCTTGCTTTAAATTGGGTAGTTCCTTCGAACGTGCTCCGGTTGCAATAATAATATGATTTGCAGAATATTCTATTGTTTCGTCATTTTCACAGGTAACTTCAACTTTTTCACCGGGCTTTATTTTTCCGGTTCCTTTAATATATTCAATTTTGTTTTTCTTAAAAAGGAATTCTATTCCTTTACTCATGTTAGCTGCAACTTCACGGCTGCGTTTTATTATTGCTTCAAAATCCGGCCTAACTTCACCGTTAATTTTTATACCGTAATTTTCAGCATGTTTTATATAATTAAAAACCTGTGCGCTTTTTAATAAGGCTTTAGTTGGAATACAACCCCAGTTAAGGCATACACCTCCAAGCTCAGCTTTTTCAACAACAGCAGTTTTAAATCCAAGTTGTGAAGCCCTGATAGCTGCAACATATCCTCCAGGACCGCTTCCGATAATTATTATGTCGTAATCCATCTTTTTAATATTGGGATTGCAAAATTATTTTATTTTTTCAAATATTCTATTTCATATTTATATATTTGTAACCAAAATATAAATTAATACCTCGATTATGTCTTTCATTGAATTAAAAGAAGTTGAAGAAAAGGAAATTGTTCCCGGTTATAAAGCACGATTTATTCATTCCGAAGACATGACAGTTGCTTCGTGGAACATAAAAAAAGGTTATTCTTTACCCGAACATTCTCATTTTCACGAACAAATATCTTGTGTAACAGATGGAGAATTTGAGTTGACGATTGACGGAGAAACACAAATATTAAATTCCGGGAAAATTGCTGTTATTCCTTCAAATGCAAAACACTCTGGAAAAGCTATTACCGATTGTATAATTATTGACGTCTTTTGTCCTGTAAGAGAAGATTATAAATAACTTAAATTAATAATTAAAATCAAACATCATGAAATACAAATTATTATCAGATGCAGATATTAAGGCGATAGATGCTTTAAAAGAATTTCACGGCGGAGCTGCCGAAATTAACCAGACTATTAAAAAAATGCGGGATTTTGAAACACGCAAGAAAATCCTTGCGGAAAGAGGTTTTGGCGATATGATAAGTGATGCAGAAGAATTAATTAAAAAATTTCCAAAAGTAGAAGACTTTGAAAAAGAGATCAATCCTTCATATAACCACGATTATGGGATTGCTACGAGCCAGGTTTCGGGTTTTCAGGGAGCTTATGTTACACATCATTTTATGAAAAAAGTTGCTGAAACAGCTCAAACCAACCCCGTATTTGTACCCGCTGAAATGATCTCGGTTGTTGCTCTTACCGATTATTATGTTTACAGCGGTGATTTAATGGCTACTTTGTCCATGACTGAAAACATTATGCAGACTTCAAAATTCTGCAGCACTAACCTGATTGGAATACCTCATCCTGAAACCAGGTTCAAAAATTTAGAGGAAGTTACAGGCAAAACATTCCACAGGGCGGATCTTGGTGAAGGAATGTCGGCTATCATTTTAAAAAACCAGGGCACACCGTTCGGAAACTTCGGCGGTATAGAGGTTGCCGATGACAATCATTTATTTTATCTTGATGGCATAACCCGTACTGCAAAAGAAAACGGCGCTGATTTCTTTTTGAACCCGAGCTGGAGTTCAATAATTGCTGCATGTTACTTTGGCAGGGATATACCAAATCTGAACTTTAAAATTTCGATGTTGCTTGCCACTCAAAACACTATGCAGTTCAGAATGTTGCTGAATATCATTAACGAATACATCAGGGACGACAATACTACTCCGATATATGAAGTCAATATAGGAAATGGTGTAAGTCCTCATAATTTTATTCAGTGTGCAAAAGATCTTAAAGAAAGCGGTATTAAAGGAGTTAGCCTTGCTGCTCACATTCGTATTAATCCTGATCTTGGTCTGGAAGATTTTGATTGGACCGATAATGCCCATAAAGTATTAGAAAGCGGAACTGATATGACCTATAAATACGAAAGTGACGGTACAAGACGGGAGCTTGACACTATGGCAGCATATTTTATGCCCGAAGACGAAAGACGTGCAAATGCAGATAAAATTGGTGATGTTATTTATTATAAAGCTTTACGCGCAACCAACGATGGCAAAGATATGATGAAGAAAGGTATCAGGGTTGTATTTGGTAAAGGGTCATACTAAAATTAAAAATGACTAAAATGACTAAAATGACTAATCCCGAAAACTTTCGGGATAAAATGACTAAAATTAAAAACTGGCAAAGCAGATATTCTGAAAACATTAAAAATTACGAAGGTTATCCGATTGGGAAGACCCTTAAATTCTTAGCTGACCCCGAAATTATTTCATTAGCCGGGGGATTGCCTTCACCCGAAGTGTTTCAAAAATCGGAAATGAGAACAATTTCCGAAAGAATTTTAAACAGCGATATTGAAAAAATCATGCAATACTCTGCTATTCCCGGCGAACAATCGCTTGGAGATGCCATAGTCGATTTTTTGAAAAGGGATGATATATTTATCGAAAAGAAAAATATCCTTATTACTACTTCGGGGCAGCATGGTTTGGATTTAACAGGTCGCCTTTTCTTAAATCCCGGTGATAGCATTATAGTTGACAGACCCACTTTTGCAGGTGCTTTAGTGTCTTTTGAAATGCAACGCCCTGAATTTATCGGGGTTGACATTGAAAGCGATGGTTCAAATGTTAAGGTTTTTAGGCAAAAGTTAAAAGAATTGGATAAGCAAAATAAATTACCGAAGTTTATTTATGTTGTGCCTGATTTTCAAAATCCGACAGGAATAACAATGAGCTATGAAAAACGTCTCCAACTTTTGGATTTAAGTTATGAATATGAAATCCCGATAATTGAAGATAGCCCATATCGCGACCTTCGCTATTATGGTGAACCAATTCCTTCAATTTATTCACTTGACCAAAAACGTAATGATGGTGGTGGAAATGTGATAGGATTATATACTTTTTCAAAAATTTTCTGCCCGGGATTGAGAGTGGGTTTTAATATTGGGCCTTATGAAGTAATTGAAAAAATGACTAATATTAAAGAAGGGAATATTCTTAACACTCCAAAATACAACCAGGATATGTGTACGGCGTTTCTCGCAGAAATGGATCTCGATGATCATTTTGAAAAATGTAAAAAATATTATCGGGAAAAGTTACAGGTTTTTTTGAAAACAATGGAAGAGTATTTCCCAAGGGAAACAGGTGTAACCTGGACAACTTCAGAAGGCGGGCTTTTCCTTTGGGTATCAGTGCCAGAACATATCGATACGAATGAATTATTTTTTGAAGCAATAAAATATAAGGTTGCATTTGTTCCGGGTGAACAATTTTATGGTGAAAATCCTGCAAAAAACCACATGAGGATAAATTTTTCATTTTCAACAAAAGACCAGATAACAGAAGCTATTAAACGTCTTGCTGATTGTATTAAACCGTTACTTTAAAAAATGGATTTAGGAATTAAAGATAAAATCGCTCTAATAACCGCTTCAAGCAAGGGACTTGGAAAAGCAGTGGCACTCCGTCTTTCACAGGAAGGTGCAAAAGTAATGATCTGTTCAAGAAACGAGGAAAACCTTTTGAAAGCTAAAGATGAAATCGCTGATAAAACAGGAGGAATTGTAAAGGCTTTTATTGCTGATGTAACTGATAAAGAACAGGTAAATGCGATGATTGACCAAATTATTGATGAGTTCGGAACAATTGATATTTTAGTGAGCAACGCAGGAGGACCACCGGCAGGAAAGGCGGATGATTTTTCTTTGGATGATTATCAGAATGCCATTGAGCTTAATTTGATAAGCACAATAAACCTTTGTTATAAGGTTCTGCCTTTTATGAAAAAACAGCATTGGGGAAGGATCATCAACATTACTTCAGTTTCGGCAAAGCAGCCTATTGATGTTCTGATTCTTTCCAACACTTCAAGAGCCGGTGTTTTGGGTTTCTCGAAATCGCTGTCAAACCAGGTTGCATCTTATGGAATTACTGTAAATTCGGTTTGCCCCGGATACACAAAAACCGAAAGGGTGGAAAATCTGGCAAAGGCGTTTGAACAAAGCGGTAAAGGGACTCAACAGGATTTTTATGATAATCTTAAAAAAACCATTCCTATGCGAAGAATTGGGACAACTGAAGAATTTGCCCAAACCGTAAATTTTCTTGCTTCGGAAGGAGCCGGTTATATAACAGGAGTCGCTCTGCAAATTGATGGTGGGTATATACAGGGATTGTTTTAGAGTAAAATAAGAGATGAATCAAAAAAAATTAAACTGTTAAACTATAATTAAATGTTATTATGAAACAAAAAATCGGACTTATAGGATTTGGAACTGTCGGCAGGGGAATCAGCGAAATTCTCTTAGACAAAAAAGAATATTTAAAAGAAAAATACGGATTTGAATTTGACATTGTAGCCGTAGCTGATTTTGCTTATGGCAATGTTTATAATCCTGATGGGCTTGATATTCCATTAATGCTGGAGCAAGCCGGTAAAAAAGAAAAATTCACTAAAGACCTGACCAATCTAAATACAATTCAATTGATAAAAGACAGTAATGTTACGGTTTGGTGTGAGTTAACTTTTACTGATCTGAACACAGGCGGTCCTGCAGTGGATCATGTAAAAGCAGCCTTGAGTTCAGGCAAGCATGTGGTAACCAGCAATAAGGGACCCGCAGCACTGCTTTATCCCGAAATGAAAGCCCTTGCAGATGAAAACGGTGTTAAATTCCTTATCGAAGGAACTGTTTGTGCAGGAACTCCTGTGATCAATCTTGCAGATGGACCACTTGCCGGATGTACAATTTCAAAAATTGCCGGTATCTTAAATGGCACAACAAACTATATGCTTTCTGAAATGGAAAAAGGAATGAGCTACGATGAGGTCCTGAAAATTGCGCAGGATCTTGGTTATGCCGAAGCTGACCCGACAGGTGATGTGGAAGGATATGATGCAAGAGGAAAAGTAACTATCCTCGCTAATATCGTTATGGATGCCGGAATTAAGATCACTGATGTGCCTTGCCAGGGAATAACTAATATTACTCCTGATGATATTGACTTTGCTAAGAAACAAGGCAAACGCTGGAAACTTATCGGTTCCGTTGAAAAGAAAGGCGATAAGGTGATTGCCTCTGTTGCACCTGAAATGGTAGATATATCACATCCTCTCGCCGGGGTAATGGGAGCCACAAATGCGCTTACATTTACTACTGATCTTCTTGGTGATGTAACTATTGTAGGTCCCGGAGCAGGTAAGATTGAGACAGGTTTTTCGATTTTGACGGATTTATTGGCGATTCATAGAAGTTAGGAAAATTGATGGGGATAAATGGAGATAAATAGATATTGATGGAGATAAATGGATATTGATCTCAACAAACATCTATTTGACACAAATTACACAAATTTACACAAATTATTTTTTATCGTAATTCTATCAATCTCAACAAATCTCAATAAACAACAAACATTATGTCATACACAGGAAAATACATCCACATCAACCTTACAACGAATGAGCACTTCATTGGTAAAACGGATAAAAAATTAATTGAAAAATACATAGGCGGAAAAGGATTAGGCTTTGCTTTATTAGAAAAACTTGCTCCCAATCCTGATCCATTCGGACCGGAAAATCCACTGATTTTTGCTAATGGACCTTTCACGGGAACAAAAGTACAAACAAGCGCACGGACTGCTTTGGTTACAAAATCGCCTTTAACTAATTCTATTTTAGATAGTCATTGCGGCGGGAATTTCGGGCCGAGATTGAAAGCTGCCGGTTATGATTATATGATCATCACAGGTAAAGCAGATAAACCGGTTTATATTTACCTCAACGAAAATTCTGTCGGTATCTTTTACGCAAATGATTTATGGGGAAAGGGAATATTTGCCACAACCGATTATCTGCTTCACCGACATCCCGGTATTAATCCGAGAGTTGCTGCAATAGGTCAGGCAGGTGAAAATCTATCAAAGATCGCCTGTATCGGCGTTGACAAACACCGTCAGTACGGTAGAGGAGGGGCTGGGGCTGTAATGGGTTCCAAAAACCTGAAAGCCATTGTGGTGGATGGCAATACTCCGATTAAGTATTTTGATGAAAAGAAATTCAAAGAAGTTAATCTGCGGTTAACAAAAGAGATACTTGATAACGAAGGCGTCAAATTTCGCAGGGTGAAGGGAACTATGAAATGCGTACGCAGCGGGCAGGAAAATGAATATCTGCCAACTAAAAACTATCAGCTTGTACAATTTGATGATTTTGAAAAAATAAGTTCCGAGACTGCACGCGAAGAACTGAACTGGGAGGACACAAGCTGTTTTAACTGTTCAATTAAATGCTCGAAGTTGGCTCGCTGGGATGGCCATGAAATTGAAGGTCCGGAATATGAAACAACCGCTTTCCTCGGTTCGGGAAGTATGGTGAACAGCATTAAGGATGTTGCCTGGGCAAATGAGCTTTGCAATGACCTGGGAATGGATACCATCAGCACAGGTGTAACATGTTCGTTTGCAATGGAGTGTTACGAAAAAGGGGTGATTGACGGTTGGAACGGATTAGAAATGGATTGGGGAAATGCCGGAGCACAGAGGGAATTGATAGAACTTATGGCACACAGGAAAGGTGTGGGAGAAATTTTTGCCGACGGGACCAGGATTGCCGCTCAAAAAATTGGCAAAGGAAGTGAAGAGTATGCTATTAACACTTTCGGAATGGAACTTTCCGGGATAAACCCAAAAGGCTCGCTTACTATGGGTGTGGTATTCGCTGTTGCGGATTTCGCCAGTCATACAAGGTTGTGGATAGCTGAAGTTGAGATGGGTACTGATTTCACAATAGAAGATATTCCTCAGGCGGTTGCCGACGGTTTGGACACCATTAACGTACGCAACAGCCTTGTTATTTGCGATTTTGTCCCCCTTGGTCTGGATCAGCTTGCAGAACTCTTGAATGCAGCAACCGGTTCAAATCATACAGAAAAATCTTTAATGGAAGTGGGGACAAGGCTGACCAATCTTGCCAGGAAATACAACCTGCGAAACGGCAGGTCCTATAAAGATGACACATTGCCTGGCAGGTTCTTTAATGAAGAATCCTTATCCGGATTTATGAGAGGAAAAAAATTAGACAGGGGGTATTTTAGCTCGATTGTTCAAAAGTATTATAAATTGAGGGGATGGAATGAGAAGGGGGAGCCAACAGAAGTAATATAGGAATAATGCAGGCTAAAATATTATTCTTCTAAATAATTTCTGTTACGCAAATATTAATCTTTTTCCTTTTGGTTCAGGTATAGGATCCCCAAACTCCTTAGCAGTATCAATCCATAATTGAATTGCTTCTTTCGCATTTTTTAGTGCATCTTCCGGAGTATTACCATGCGCCATGCACCCTGGAAGCTCAGGTGCTTCTACAATAAAAGCATTATCTTCATCACTCCAATAGATTATTATCTCATATTTATACATTAAAAGAAATATTTGCGTCAGAACTTCCACTTACAATTTTGAGTATTAACTTTTCGTATTTTCCCATTCATACAGATGATTAAAAAAAGAACCATAAAAAGCATTAAAAATTTCGATATTGCAAATATCTATATTAATTATTAATAAATACAATAATAAATATGAAACTTCAAATTACTACTTTTACAAAAAATTAAATATTATGAAAAAAGGCGCATATACATTATTGATCACACCATTCAAAGAAGACCTGTCTTTGGATGAGGAAGCATTAAGAAGGCTTGTCAGAAGGCAGGTCGAAGCAGGTATTCATGGTATAGCTCCGCTTGGAGTAACCGGCGAAAATACATTAATGGATGAAAAAGAAGTTAAACGGGTCGTACAAATAATAGTTGAAGAAGCAAATGGCAAGACACCGGTTATGCCGGACATTTGCGGCATGAGACTTGACAAATCACTCGACCGCGTAAAAATGTACGCTAACCTTGGAGTGGATTATATTGTTTCCTACACCCCCTGTCTCATTCTTCCCAGACCTGAGGGTTTAATAAATTATTATGAGAAACTTGCCGATGCTTCGCCCGTACCCATTATTTTGCATAGTGCAAAGAGCAGAACAGGTGTGGAGCTTACACCAGAAATGACTGCAATCCTTGCAAAACATCCAAATATCGTTGCAACGAAAGATGGTAATAAACAATTAGATCATCTGGCAAAAGTAATTTACCTGACAAGGGATGAAAATTTTGATGTGTTTACCGGAAAAGATACTACGGCTTATCCTACGGTTGCTTTTGGCGGAAGTGGCTCTTTTACGGTTTCCGGAAATGTTATTCCCGAAGTGATGAAAAAAATGGTTGATTTTGCAGTTAATGGAGAAAATGAAAAAGCCCGGGCAATACATATAGAATATTATCCCCTGTTTGAGGCATTACGTTTTGAAACCAACCCGATGGCAGCAAAGAAGGCACTTGAATTAATGGGACTGATAAATGGTTCTTTACGACCGCCACTGACTCCGCTAAGTGAAGGGAAAACGGAAATTTTAAAATGTATTATGAAAGAAAGAGGATTAATACAATAAGAAAAAAGAAGTAGTATTAAAACCAACTTCAGATCAATTTGACTATCCACATATATAAATCTATGCTTTCAATAAAAATTCAAACACCAGCTACCAGTGCTAACGTAGGTCCGGGCTATGATATTTTCGCCCTGGCTTTGCACGAACCTCGTGATGAGTTTGAAATTTCACTCAATGATAGTGGCAGGATCACAATTGAAATTGAAAATAATATCCAGAATATTCCAATAGAGGTTAAGGATAATTCAGCCGGGTTGGCAACACTTGAATTATTCAAAAAGAAAAATATTGAACATGGAGTTCATATCAAAATTCTAAAAAGGATGACTTCCGGTGGTGGAATGGGAACGACCGGCGCTTCGGCTGCAGGAGCAATTTTCGGGCTTAATAAATTATTAAACTTGAATCTTTCGGTGAATGAGATGATCGATTACGCAAGGAAAGGGGAGATAGCTTCCGGTGGCTCACCCCATGCCGATAATGTGGCTGCAGCCTTACTCGGAGGGTTTGTCCTTGTGAAAAGTTATAATCCGATAGATGTATTAAAACTAGATTTGCCGGATGTTCCTGTGGTTCTGGCTGCAATTAAAAAAAGCCAGCGAACCACAAGAGGTTTTATTACTTATGAAATCGGACAGGAAAAACTGAAAGAGCAAATGGCTCGCTGCTCAAGGGTGATACATGCCATTCATACAAAAGATATAAAAGAATTCGGTAAAGCCATCAGCGTTGATTATATTCATGAACCGGTTAGGGGCGCTGCCATCCCCCGATATTGGGACATCAAGAAAAAAGTGCTTAATGCAGGAGCTTTGGGATGTACTATCAGTGGCGGAGGCTCTTCTGTTATCGCTTTTTGTCCTCCCGATAAACAGGAAGATATCGCTGTGATAATGGAAAGAGAATTTAACACTAATCCGAATTTTGTGAAAGTGATCACGACAAGGACGAGTAATACAGGGGTAAGAGTGATAAATTAAGAAATTTGATTTTCAGTGGTGCTCAATTAATCAAAATCAAGATTATGCGATTTAAATTTTAAACCAACTGTATCCTCTATGACAACTCTTACATGAGTTGACTCAAATGATTGTTTTTTCAGAATATTAATATATTGACTAATATCTACCTCGAAATTCAGCTTCTCACCTTTTTTAATTATATTCGGAAATCTACAATTTACTTTTTCAGAATTAAGCTGAAACAACTTCGAACTGGAAGTACTGCTGAATTTAACATAAGGAAATAGCATCTTCACCTGTTTTTTACCTACATTTTCAACAAATACTTCAATTATTGATTTATTGAGGTTATCGTTATCACTCTTAAAATTACAATTGACGTTTAATCTTTTTCCCGGTTTGTAAAATATAGCTACTAATGCTACAACCAGTAAAACTAATCCGACAAGTACCAAAGCTATAAAATATCCTGATTCAATATTCATGGTGGTCAATTTTTGTTATTCTGCGCCGAAGATACAAAAATTTTACTATTTATGCAATATTATTTTTCCAACACCCCTCTTAATAACTTTACCAATATAAGAAGCATGCTCAATCCCGCCATTTTTAAGCATCCCTAACAATTCATCTTTGTTTTGCGCGGGCAAAGAAATTAACAATCCCCCGGAAGTTTGTGCATCGCTGAGAATAATTTTTAATGTTTGGGATATTTCAGAACTCCAATCAACAACATCCGATACAAAATCCATATTGTTCTGTGTACCTCCGGGAATAATATTATGTGCAGCAAGTTCCCTTGTACCTTCGATAACCGGAATTTTGTCAGGATACAACTCAACATCTGCCTTACTCGCAACAGTCATTTCTTTTAAATGACCCAATAATCCGAAACCTGTAACATCAGTGCATGCATTTACAGGAAATTCCAGCATGATGTTAGCTGCATTTTGATTTAATTCACTCATTATCCTGATAGCTTCCGATTCGGTGTTCTTACCGGCTAAACCTCTTTTAATTCCCGTTGAAATAATACCTGTCCCTAATGGTTTTGTCAAAATCAAAACATCGCCGGGCAGTGCGCCGGAGTTTGTTAATATTTTCGCGGGATGAATGATGCCCGTAACAGCCATGCCGAATTTTGGTTCCGTATCTTCTACCGTATGTCCGCCTAAAATACTGATTCCTGCTTCCTGTGCTTTGTCTTGTGCGCCTCTTAAAATCTCTATTAGTACTTCCATCGGTAACCTGCTATCCGGGAAACCGACAATATTCAATGCAAACAAAGGCTTTCCTCCCATCGCATAAATGTCGCTCAAGGCATTAGCAGCAGCAATAGCACCAAAATCATAAGGCTCATCAACAACAGGTGTGAAAAAGTCAACAGTTTGAATTATTGCTGTTTTTTCATCTATTTTATAAACTGCTGCATCATCCGATGAACTGAGTGAAACCAAAACATTCGGATCAATGGGAATGGGCAGATCGGTTAAAACCTTTTCAAGATACTGAGGTCTTATTTTACATGCACAACCTAAGCCATGAGTGAAGTGCGTTAATTTTATATCTGTATGTTTTTCTTTAAATTCAACTTTATGATCAGTAGTAGTTCTTAATTTATTTACTGCTTTCGATATAAAATCCACTGCTTTATCTATTTCATCCCTTGTTGTATATTTACCTATTGAAAACCTTATCGTTCCCATGGCATACTCTTCAGGAACTTTCATTGCCTGAAGCACAGAAGAAATTTCCACATTATCGGTATGGCAGGCGGCTCCTGCCGAAGCAGCAATCTCCGTAACTTCTGAAAGCAAGGTGTTGGCTTCGATTCCCGGAAAACTAACACTTAATGTATTGGGAAGCCTTAGTTCAGGATGTCCGTTTAACCTGATATCCGGTATTGCCTTTTTTAAACCGGCATAAAAAGCATCCCGCATTTCTTTAAAAATTGCCATATTTTTCTGCAAATCGCGCCCGGCTATTTCACATGCTTTTCCAAGCCCTGCTATTTCAAGCACATTTTCGGTACCGGCTCTCATATTCATTTCATGATCGGCTCCATGAATTAGTTTTTGCAAATTAACCCCATGCTTAACATACAAAGCTCCTATTCCTTTTGGTGCATAAAGTTTATGCCCGGCAATTGACAACAAATCAACTACGAGTTCTTTTACATCAACCGGAATTTTCCCTAACGATTGTGCTGCATCAGTGTGGAAAACAATATTGTGTTTTTTGGCAATTTCAGAAATTTCCCTAATAGGTTGTATGGTTCCAACCTCATTATTAGCTTGCATTATAGTTATCAGAATTGTTTGCGGAGTTATTGCTTTTTCAACTTCCTGTGGGTCCACCATTCCATACTCATCAACAGGAAGGTAAGTTATAGAGAATCCGTTTTCAGCAAGATACTTGCATACTTCAATTACAGCAGGATGTTCTATACCTGAGGTTATAATATGATTTCCTTTTCCACGGTTTGCAAAAGCCACTCCTTTAATAGCAAAATTATTCGACTCTGTACCACCACTTGTAAAAATTATCTCATCAGGCTGACAATTTATCAATTCGGCAACCTGTCTCCTGGCATTAATCACTGCCTTTTTTGTTATTACTCCGTAGTTATGAGTACTGGATGGATTGCCGAAAAACTCGTCAAGGTAAGGTTTCATTGCCTCAGCAACTTCTTTATCAATAGGGGTGGTTGCGTTGTAATCTAAATAAATCGGTTTCATTGTTTGACATGAATTGTTACGAAACGACTAAGAGACTGTTTAAAAATAATACAAAATTTATTTTTATCAAATTAAGCGTTTGGCATGAATGACATTGTAAATTACAATACGAGTAGTTTCAATTTTATACACAAATACATAGTTTTTATCAAATACGGCACAATGAAATTTTTTCTTGGCAAATTGCTTATGTCTGCAAATCGGATATTTTTCAGGAAAAACCCCTAGTGATTCTCCAAATTTATGAAGCTTGTCGACAAATCGCTTCGCATTCTCAGGGTATCCTTTTGTAGTAACGTAATAAGATATATTGGCAATATCTTCCGAAGCAGAGCGCCTAAAAATCACTTCGATTCTTTGTGCCATTTATCAATGAGTTTATACGCGTGATCTTTTGATTCCTCAACTGTCAATGTGGAGCTTTTTTCAGATTTGTAAATAAGTGCTTCAATTTCTTCTTTGTTAGCCTGCCTGCCAGGTTTTATCCATTCTTCATCCGTTAAGGGTTTGTTATTGCTTTCCTCCCTTTTCTTTAAAATGATAGATTTTACATACTGCAGGTTCTTTAAAAAATTTACTAAAAGATTTGCATTTTCAGCATTATCTGTTTTAATTATAATAGTTTCCATTTTACAAAATTAATAAAAATATAGAATTAAGAAACAAAGTACAATAAAACATTTCAACCTGGTTTCTGTTGGCATTATAAAATTTTACGGGCATATTCAACAACCAATTGTGTATTTAAAGCAGGATTATCCTTATGTAATTCCAATTTAAATACCTTTTTCTGCTCTCTCATTGATAAGCCCTTTAAATATGCCTTATCATAATACGTCAATAAAATGGAAGCTGCCGTATTAAAATCTTTATTAAACAATGCTTCAATTGTCAGTTTTGTATTTAATCCGCCAAGTTTCTTGTTAATCCGTAAAATAGCAGCCTCCAACAGTGCCGGATCAAACAAGGCATACTCTTTCACAAGCCTGGTGATTCGAATTTCTTTTTCAACATCAAGGAAAATAACAGGGCTTTGGCGTATTTTATTATACAAGGGTTCGGGAATACTAACTGTTCCTATTCCTCTGCTTTCATCTTCAATCCAAACGGGAAGATTCAAATCCAGTTTTTGCCAGGCTTGGAATAAATTATTTTCAAACTGTTCATTGGTCGGTTGCTTTTCCTGCCCCAGATCGCCAAACGCCGACCCTTTATGATGTGCAATGTTTTCAAGGTCTAAAACCTGCTCTCCTGCTTTAGCGAGGTAATTTAAAATTTCCGATTTCCCACATCCCGTTTTACCCCCCACAACAATAAGATTCGCTTCCTCCCCGATTTTTTGCCTGATATATTTTCGGTATGCCTTATACCCTCCGTTTAAAACGAATACTTTGAAATCTGCCGTTTCAAAAAGCCAAGCCATACTCGCGCTGCGCATACCACCCCTCCAGCAATGAATTAAAATTTCCCGATCAGGAGATAATTTCCTGGCAGTTTTTACAAAATATGACAATTTCGGGCCGGCAATATCCAAACTCAGCAGCAATGAAGCTTCTTTCCCCGATTTTTTATACAAGGTGCCAACGTTCTTTCGCTCATCATCATCAAATAAGGGCAGATTAATCGCATCGGGAATATGTCCCCGCAAAAACTCTTTTGGAGACCTTACATCAATTACAGGTATTCCATCAGACTTTTCCAGAAATTCATTATGATTTATTTGTTGTATCATACTTAACAGTTTAGGGTTTAGAATCGAGATAAAATATAAAATGCCTAATCCCGAAACTTCAGGATGAGAATAATCAATAATAAATGACCAGAATCCAGCATAATTATTGTAGCAAATTTAAGATTAAATTTTTTAAACAATCCATTTAAATATTTATACATTTGCGCCTTAAAATTACAAGCTTGATCCGAATTTTAATCATATCAATTTTATTTTTTCTTTTAGAAAGCTCACAGGCGCAAACCATTAAAGTTATAGATATTTCAAATCTGCAATCTATTGAAAATGTTGCAATTTTTAATCTTGAACATACCAAAACAGCTTTAACAAACACAATTGGGCAAGCCGATATCAGTGACTTCGATCAAAACGATACGCTCTTTTTCCAGCACCCCTCATACCAGGACATGATTATGCCATTTAGTGAAGTTGCCAGAATGGACTTTTTAATAGGACTTGCTAAAAGTACGGTTAATTTAAGCGAAGTGGTGGTATCGGCAAGTAAATGGGAGCAAAAACGGGAAGAGGTACCGAATAAAATATCAATAATAAAAGTAAAAGAAATTGAATATCAGAATCCACAGACCACTGCAGACCTGCTTTCTGCTTCTAATGAGGTTTTTATACAAAAAAGCCAGCTTGGTGGCGGAAGTCCGATGATAAGAGGATTTGCCGCCAATTCGGTATTACTGGTGGTTGATGGAGTTAGAATGAACAATGCAATATACAGGAGTGGGAATTTGCAGAATATAATTTCTCTTGATCCTAATATTATTGAAGATGCAGAAGTTATTTTCGGGCCGGGTTCCATTATTTACGGGAGCGATGCATTAGGAGGGGTAATGGACTTTCATACACAAACAGTGAAACTAAGTAATGACAGCACTCCTTTGTATTCGGTAAAAGCCCTGGCTCGTTATTCAACAGCAGATAAGGAAAAAACTACACATGTTGATTTTAATTTCGGACAAAAAAAATGGGGTTCACTCACTTCCTTTTCTTTTAGTGATTTTGATGATCTTAAAATGGGTTCGATAAAACATCCGGAATATCAGCGATTAAAATATGTTGAAAGAACCGGAAGTAACGATGAAATGATAAATAATTCCGATCCTGATGTGCAGAAGTTTTCGGGCTATAACCAGTGGAACATAATGCAAAAGTTTATTTATAAACCATCAAAGGCGCTTAGCCTCAATTATGCTTTTCATTTTTCAACCACATCAAATATCCCGCGATATGACCGCCTCATCCAATACAATAATGACACAACACTTAAATACGCTGAGTGGTATTACGGGCCTCAAAACTGGATGATGCATAACTTTAACATTGGCATTTCCGATTCGAATAAGCTGTTTGATGATGCGAGAATTATTCTGGCATACCAGAATGTGGAAGAAAGCCGCCACGACAGAAAATTCGGGGACGATATTCTAAGATCAAGAACTGAAAAAGTTAATATTTTTACACTGAATTTTGACCTTGATAAAAAGCTTTCACAGAAAACCACAATCTTTTACGGTATTGAGGGATTTTATAACAAAGTAAAATCTGTTGCCGAAACAAAAAACATAATAACAGAGGAAACCGGTAAAACCTCAACCCGTTACCCGGACGGAGGAAGCGATTATTCTACAATTGCCGCTTATGCAAATATAAAATCCAATCTTACCAAAAAAATCACTCTCCAGGCAGGAATGCGTGCAAGCTATGTTTTGCTTAAATCGCTCTTTGAGGATAAAACATTTTATCCATTTCCTTACGACAAGATAGAGCTTAACACCGGAGCAATAAACGGAAGCCTCGGATTAGTGTACCGTCCATCGGATAAATGGCAGTTAAATACCAATCTTTCATCAGGATTCAGAGCGCCTAATATTGATGACATAGCCAAGGTATTCGATTCGGAACCCGAAAATGTAGTTGTCCCAAATAAAAACCTGAAACCCGAATATGCTTATAATATAGACTTTGGTGTTATTAAAAGCTTTAATGGAAAAGCAAAATTTGAGCTTACAATATTTTACACGTATCTGAAAGATGTTATGGTCAGGCGTGATTTTACTTTTAATGGCAAGGATTCAATTATGTACGATGGAGTAATGAGTAAAGTACAGGCGGTAGTTAATGCCGGAAAAGGATGGATTTATGGAGGCAGTTTCGCATTTATGGCTGATTTAACCGAAAGAATCGGATTTAAAACTAATCTGACATATATTAAAGGTGAAGATGATGAGAAAGAACCGTTGAGGCACGTATCACCTTTGTTTGGGAATACAACTTTTTCTTATACCGCAGCCAAAATTAAGCTGGAGATTTACGCGAATTATAATGGAGAGATCAGCTATTCCAACCTGACTCCTTCCGAAAGGGATAAACCTTACATGTACGCAAAAGATGAAAACGGAAATCCATACTCCCCTGCCTGGTTTACGCTGAATATTAAAGGATACTATCAAATTATAAAGCAATTGCAGATCAACATCGGTATTGAAAACATCCTCGATTACCGTTACCGCCCTTATTCTTCGGGTATTGTTGCGCCGGGAAGGAATTTTATTATCGCGTTAAGAGCCGGTTTCTAAGACCTTCCAGAATCAACAAGACCTGGAAGATTCGCTTTGATATTCAATATTTGGTGTATGATATTTGATATACGATATACGATTTTAGATTAACTATTTCAGATTTATGAAGTTAAAGGATAGAAAGAGTCTGTCCTCCATCTGTAATTGTAAAAAAATACTTCCAACCAATTATTCGTAAATTTTTTTCTTATATTTGTCAAAATTAAAATTTGTTTATCATGAAAAAATTCATTTTACTTTCGTTTCTTTTTTCTGTTTTTTCGATTCAGGCACTTCTTTCTCAAACTTATGTAAGTACCAACCCGCAAGACAAAAATGTAATTCTTGAGGAGTTTACAGGAGTTCAATGTCCTAATTGCCCGCAAGGCCATCAGGTTGCAACACAAATACTCACAAATAATCCTGGTAGAGTTTGGGTAGTTGCATTTCATCCTTTCAATTCTAATTATACGACACCTTATCCCGGAAATCCGGATTTCAGGAGGCATCATCCGGATTCACTTTATATGACACCTTACTGCGGCTCATCCCGTTTTATGCCCAGCGCATTTATAAACAGAAGGATTTATGGAGGTGAACGTATTCAAACAAGAACCGTTTGGACTAATTACACGAATCAGTTTCTCACAGAAGCATCAGAGGTTAATGTGGGACTTGCAACTACTTATGATGAAATTACCAAGCAATTAGATATTCTTGTGGAAATCTACTACACCGCAAATATGACAGATCAAAACACTCTTAATGTGCTTTTTACTGAAAGTGGGCTGATTGCTCAACAATCAGGAGGATCGACAAATTATGTCCACAATCATATTTTCAGAGAAACATTTACTGCACAATGGGGTGATCCTATCACCGAATCAACCACTCAAGGAAGCTTCATCCAGAAATCATTCATATATGACAATTCAGAAGATGAATACAACATGGATGAATGTGAAATTGTTGCCTACATCGTAAATGCAGAAACTACTGAAGTAATATCAGGAATAGGAGTTCATGCCGGTGATAATACAAACTTCTCCGCTCCGGTTGCCGATTTTATTGCAGAGAATCAGTACATTCCGGTTGGAGAAAGTACAATTTTTACAGACTTATCTACTGGCGGGCCCGAAACATGGGAGTGGTTTTTTGAAGGAGGTTCGCCCTCATCTTCTAATTTACAATCTCCGCCACCTGTGTTTTATAATGAACCGGGAATTTACGAGGTTTCATTAACTGTTACTAATTCAAATGGTAGTAGTACAGAAACAAAAACAGATTATATCTATACCGGCTACGCTCCGACAGTTGACTTCTCTTATGAAGCAACATTGAATGCAAATGAAACTATTATTGATTTTACCGACCTGTCAACAAATAATCCGACATCATGGGAATGGACATTCGAAGGCGGTACTCCAGGTACTTCTTCCATACAACATCCTACAGAAATTATTTATACTATTGCCGGATATTATGATATTTCGTTAGTGGCTTCAAATGAATTCGGAAGCGATTCTTTAATTCAGACAATTTATGTGGATGTATTAAGCAGTATTGCAGAAAATAAGGTTAGAATTTTTAAAGTATATCCCAATCCCACCTCCGGGATTCTTAATATTGAAATTAAAAATAATGCAGTTGACAATATTCGGATTTATAATTCTTTGGGAAGGATGATTTACCATATCAATAATATTCAACAGGAAAACATTATTATAGACCTTTCAAAGTTTAATAATGGTATTTATTATTTGAAAATTGAAACCCTATTTAATTCTTTCAGCAAACGAATCATTCTTTCCGATTAACAATTAACCATAGACCTTCCAGAGTCTGAATCCCGATAATTATCGGGATGGAAGAGTCTGAGACGAAAGTAAAGACCCTTTAGAGTCGCCTGACCTCTAAGAGTCTGAGAAACCCGGTTCATTCTTTTAAACTGAACGAAAACGGGAATACAAATTTCTTTAATTGTAGTTTATTTAAAACCAAACAGTTAAATTATTAGAAAATTGCAAAGTTTATGCCTGCCCGTTTGTTCAGGCGGGCGTTTCAGTATACTATTCTTCAGGCTCTTTTGGAAGATTTTTTTAGTCTCAGTTTCCTTTGATTCATATAAAGCTGAATATTTGTAAAAAACTTCCTCCGACATTAAAACAAAAGTGGACAAGTATTGCCGGAACAAGACTATTTGTTTGCTCTTTAAAATAACCGGCGATAAACCCCAATATTACCGCGAAAATTACGATAATCAGTACTACAAAAATATCGGTTCCCAAGGTAAGCAACATTAAGTGCATGGCTCCGAAAAATAAAGCTCCTGCAATTACCGGCAGGCTGATGAAACGTCTTAATATTTTTACTCCAATATGTTTCACTGGTGATAAAAAACCCTGGATCAGTCCCCGGGTTAATACTTCCTCGCAAATACTTGCCCAAAACCAGATATAAACTATTATTTCGATAAATGAAAAATCTTTTGTTGGTGTGTATTCTTCCATTGAAACATCAGTTAGTTCAATAATCAGAGAAGCTGCAAATCCAAGTAACAGACTGATCAAAATAATTTTACCTAATGGAAAATTTATATTCCATGTAAATCCGTATCCTCGAATATTCCCTTTGTTGAGAATAAGAATCAGCATAACGGAAAAAACTAACATTGATGAATGAGTGAATGTTTTCCCAATAAAAGGTAGTTTTTTGAACAAACCTGTTTCAACCGAAATTATCTGCATCAATACACCTGAGAGTATCAATACGAGTAAACCTAATAAAATTGCGATTACTGTTCGTAATACAGGGTGATTAATTTTTACCATGTTTATCACTTTAATTCAGCTTGCCAAGTTAGTAAAATATTTCCTACCTTTATCTCAAAAATATTCCAAAATGAAACACCCATGTTTTTTGTATTGAGACACACACGGGGATGATTAAATGCGAGTGGCAAACAGTTAACGTATTACAAAATTTAAATAGATGACATTTAAAAAACCAACTCTTTATTTCCCGCTCCTGATGATCTTTTTTTCATCTTATTCAATAAGTTTTACACAGGGGACTTCACAGCACGAAAATATAAACCCCCCGGCAAATCACCATGAATGGGAAAAATATATAAAACCCGATGGTTCATTAACTTTCAAGAGTGTTGATCCGCTGCTCACCACTTATTGGGGACAAGGATGCTATTATAACGATTCCTGTCCGGAAGACCCGAATGGCAGTTGCGGGCACGCAAAAGCGGGGTGTGGAGCTACCGCATTGTCGCAGATATTAAAACATTTTAATTATCCGTTTAACGGAATTGGAATCCACTCATTCTATCATCCGACTTATGGAATTATTTCAGCCGACTTTGAAAATACCTTTTACGACTGGAATAACATGCCTGATGGATTGTCTGTTTCAAGCCTGCCGGAAGAAGTTGCAGCAGTTGCTCAACTGATGTTTCACTGCGGCGTGGCTGTGGAGATGGATTACGCTTATAATGCTTCTTTTTCAGGAACCACCAGCCTGAGAAATGCTTTCTTTGATTTCTTCGGGTATTCTTCAAAAGCACAGTTGCTTAATAAATCACATTTCCCCGATTCGCTTTGGAAGGCAATGATGAGGGAAGAGATTGATGCACAACGACCCGTTTTCTATTGCATCTCATCAGGAACGGGAGGTCATTTTATTATCCTCGACGGATACTCTGATGACGGTCATTTTCATTTTAACTGGGGTGATGGAGTTGCAAGCGGATATGATAAATTCCTTTCCGAATTACCAACTGTCCAGGAAGCTATTATTGGTATTCAACCCAACCCGGATGTTAACGATCCTTCGGCAGTTTTTCTTGCACGATTTTGCAGGTTTGATGACGGCAGCAGCATCCTCGATTATCAGCCCAATACTTCCTGCCAGCACCTGATAAATCCGCCGGGAGCCGATTCCATTGCCTTATTTTTCTCCGGTCTTAATACGGAATCGGGTTATGACTTTCTGAGAGTATATGATGGTGATAGTTTAACCTCACCGTTGCTTGGAGAATTTTCAGGAACGAATCTTCCTCCTCACTTCGTTTCAGGTTCAGGGAAAATGCTCCTTGAATTTACATCAAATGATACAATTTCTAGTACAGGCTGGCAAGTGAGCTACTCGGCTTCCATACCGGGTATTACTTCAGGCTTGCAGGTTATTACCGATTCAACAGGAATTTTTAATGACGGCAGCGGTTCCGGCAATTATTTGAGCCATATTGATGCGTACCGGCTCATCCAACCACCGGGAGCAACGACTGTCTCTATATCATTCAATGAATTTAATACTGAATTCAGTTGTGATTACCTGAGGGTTTACGACGGGGATAACACCTCGCCGGATAATTTGTTAGGTGTTTTTTCGGGAACCTCCCTCCCACCCGACTTAACAGCATATTCCGGGAAAATGCTTTTACATTTTAACACCGATTTTTCTACGACCCGTCCCGGTTGGGAAGTGGATTTCAGTTCTACTTTTGAAAAAATATATCTTAATTTGAAAATGTTCTTAGAAGGTCCTTTTAATGGCTCTGATATGAACACCCATCTGAACCCTGATTATTTGCCTTTGCAACAGCCATTCAATGTTCATCCCTGGAATTATTACGGTTCGGAAGATATACAGTCTGTTCCAAATGGAGATATTGTCGAATGGTTGCTTATCGAATTAAGAGAAACTATTTATGGTGCTGATTCGGCAATATCCGAATCAGTCATTGCTCAAAAACCGACATTTCTATTAAAAGATGGAACGGTTTGCAATTTTAACGGTTCGAGCCTTTTAGAATTCAGTAAAATAATAAACCACAATTTATTCGTTGTTGTATATCACCGAAATCATCTTGCTATCATGTCAGCCAATCCATTAATTGAATCAGGTGGAATTTACACTTATGATTTCACAACATCTTCTTACCAGGCTTATGGCGTAACAGCACAAAAAGAACTTACTCCCGGTATATGGGGAATGGTAGCCGGTGATGGAAATGGTAACGGACTAATAGACCTGGCGGATAAAGTTAATCCATGGGAAACACAGGCTGGAGAAAAAGGCTATTATTCAGGTGATTTTAACCTTGATACACAGGTTGATAATAAGGATAAAGATGATATCTGGCTGCCGAATGATGGAAGCGGGACACAGGTGCCGGAATAAAAAAAGATTTAATTTACCTTAAAAAACAACAATGGAAAGAGGAGTATATACTTATTTAATGACAAATAAAAACAATATGCAGTAAAAGCCGGGCGCTCGGTATAAATTGTTATTATGAGTTTAATTCCGTAGAAGTTATCAAAATAACAAATAACCCATCTTATGCCATTGTACAGGGGGAAATCAGTTTAATAATGTCGAAACACAGGTTTATTTCAACAGGGACATTCCGCTCAAGTTGTATTTTGGTTTCAGAGGGAGTCGGTCGCCCGCATTCGCCTGACCTCTGCCCTGCGCGCCTGCCTTCACGCAGTGGTCTGACGAATATGGCTGAAACCTGGAAATTATCGGAAATAGAAATAGAATGGGAGTTTTGATGAATTAGATGCAAAAAGTAAAACATTTTTTGTAAATTTGCTCATAATTTAGTATAAATTTTATTTTTGTATCTTATTATGAAAAATGAGTTACATATTCAATTGGTTATAACTGTGATAAACTTTCCTGATGGTGATTATTATATTGCATATTCACCTGAATTAGATATTTCAACTTATGCACGCAACAAGGAAGATGTAAATAAAAGGTTTGAAGAAAGGCGAACATATTCTTTTTATATGCTTCAACGCCGGGCTGGTTGAATGGATTGATACCGAGGATGTATCCGCTTAAGGCACATGCCATTTCAAAGAAATATATCAATTGCCCAAGATACATTTCTGTAACCTTAGGTATCTTTATTCCGATGTTCGGCACTCCGCCGTCAATATGAGCCAGTATCGTACCTAATTCAGCCATGTTATTTACTTTATGCATCCTTTTTCCCGCAATGTAATTTAATCCAT
>JADHVR010000058.1 GCA_016783885.1 Bacteroidales bacterium | reverse complement strand
GCTAACTTGTTTATATGGTGAATAAACTTCCTCTTTTTCTTCTAATGTACCCTGATAAAGGTGAAGTTTCTTCTTCTTTAACAGGCAAAGATATTTAAAAATTCATTTTCTCCAAAGGACTTTTTATATTTAATATATTTTTTCTGCTTACATGTGTATATATCTCAGTAGTTTTGGAGCTACTGTGCCCTAACAACTTTTGTATAATACGTAAGTCAACTCCCATATCCAATAAATGTGTTGCCTATCTGTGCCTTAAACAATGGAGTGTAAAATTATGGTTCTTTTTAATTTTTTCAAAATTTCTTATGAAAATATTATACAAACCGGTGTGTATGGTGATATTTTACAGGTACATTGGTGGTGGTAATTAATCGGACAGGTTTACAGTCGCAGACTGTATTTGTCAGTTATTCATCACAGTTGCAAACTGTGATGGGCAGAGGGATGTGCGTGGGATGGGGTCGCCCTGTTTGAAAGGTTGTTCTTACGATTTTACTGTTTTAAAATAATTTATACGTGCTTATTGCTAATTCTTAATCCTTTATATTACTTTTGCACCCATTTTTGAAAAAAGGACATGACAGAAATAAGAAACATTGCTATTATAGCTCACGTTGACCATGGGAAAACCACCCTCGTTGACCGGATATTACACCAGGTGAAATTATTCAGGGACAACCAGGACATGGGGGAACTGATACTTGATAATAACGACCTGGAAAGGGAAAGGGGAATTACCATCCTTTCAAAAAATGTATCGGTCAGGTACAAAGGCACCAAAATTAACATCATTGATACGCCGGGCCACGCTGACTTCGGAGGAGAGGTTGAGCGTGTGCTGAATATGGCTGACGGGGTTTTGCTGGTTGTGGATGCATTCGAAGGGCCTATGCCTCAAACCCGGTTTGTCCTCCAAAAAGCCATCGGGCTGAACCTGAAACCAATAGTAGTGATCAACAAGGTGGACAAATTTAATTGTGACCCTGAATGGGCACAGGAAGCCGTTTTAGAATTGATGTTTAACCTGGATGCTTCCGAAGACCAACTGGATTTCCCCACAGTATTCGGTTCGGCTAAAGCAGGCTGGATGGGTAAAGACTGGAGTGAACCTGTACAAGACGTTAGTTATTTACTTGACATGATTATTGAGCATATTCCTCCTGTAACACATAAAGAAGGAACTGTTCAGCTTCAGATATCTTCAATTGATTATTCATCTTATGTAGGACGAATAGCTGTTGGCAGAATTTCCCGCGGTAATCTTACCTGGGGCGAAAATGTATCGCTGGTAAAAAAAGATGGAAGGGTGGTAAAGTCGAAAGTAAAGGAACTGTATGTATTTGAGGGTTTGGGCAAAGAAAAGATAAAAACACCTGTTCTTTCAGGCGAAATTGTAGCTGTTCTCGGAATATATGGTTTTGATATCGGAGATACCATCGCGGATTTTGAAAATCCTGAAGGACTTAAAAGCATTGCTATTGACGAACCGACAATGAGCATGTTGTTTACCATCAATAATTCACCATTTTTCGGTAAAGAAGGGCAATATGTTACTTCACGGCATTTAAAAGAAAGGCTCTATAAGGAAACGGAAAAGAACCTGGCGCTCAGGGTAGAGGAAACGGGTACGCCTGAAGCTTTCAATGTTTATGGTCGTGGTATTCTCCACCTTTCAATTTTGATTGAAACCATGCGCCGCGAAGGTTATGAATTGCAATTGGGGCAACCTAAAGTGATCATTAAGGAAATTGGTGGTAAAAAGCATGAGCCTATTGAGATACTGACCGTTAATGTTCCGGAACCTTTCTCAGGAAAAGTTATTGAGTTGGTTACTGCACGTAAAGGTGAACTGCTGAATGTTGAAACAAAGTCGGACAGGGTGAACCTGGAATTTCATATTCCCGCCCGCGGACTGATAGGATTAAGGAACAAAGTGCTGACTTCTACAGAAGGTGAAGCAATTATGGCACATCGTTTTAAATCGTATATGCCGTGGAAAGGAGAGTTGCCTATCCGAAAGAACGGCTCACTTATCGCAATGGAAACAGGAATGGCAGTAGCTTATGCCATTGATAAACTTCAGGACAGGGGTCGGTTTTTTGTGGCACCCGGAGAAGATGTTTATGCAGGAATGGTAATTGGTGATAACAACAAGGAAGATGATTTGGGAGTGAAAGTTACCAAAACGAAAAAGCTAACCAACATGAGGGCATCGGGTGCTGACGATAAAGTGAGGATTGCACCGCCGGTCAGGTTCAGCCTTGAGGAAGCATTGGAATACATCAAAGAAGATGAATACTTGGAGGTTACGCCAAAATCCTACCGAATGCGGAAAATCCTGCTGGATGAAAACAAACGGAAAAGGGCTGGTAAAGTTTAATACCTTTTCTTCTTTTTCTTTTTCTTAAACTCTCCTCTGAAGGAATCTTGTTTCCTGGATTTTTGGGGATCGGGCTTTGAGATTTCAGAGGTTATTTTTATTCCATGGAATGTGGCATTTTTAAATCCGTTTAATATATCATTCTCAAATTTTTTATCCACCTCGAAAAAAGAAAAGTTTTTCAGAATATCAATTTTGCCGATGCCAATGTTGCGTCGTTTAGTGTAATCATTTATCAGTCCGATCATACGGGGAGGTGTCAGGTTGTTTGTTGATCCTACATTGATAAAAAAGCGGGTAAAGGAAACCGGTCTTTTAATTTCTTTATCTTCTCTTTTTTGCTTAGATTCGCTAACGGTCAGGTCCGGAGCATTTTTATAATAGTTCAGGAACCGGTTGAATTCAACCGATACAAAACGTTTGATCAGGTCTTCCCGGCTCAACCATTCCAGCTTTTTATAAATTACCTCCATGTAATTTTCAATCAGCATTTCATCAACCTCAATGTTTTCCATACGATCGATAAGGTTGAATAATTGTTTTTCGCAGATATCCCTGCCCGACGGAATTTTTGATTTTGTAAATTTTTTATTGATAAGCTTTTCGAGGCTTTTTATTTTGTTGATTTCCCGTGTGTGAATTATGGAGATGGAAATGCCGCTTTTGCCTGCCCTGCCCGTACGACCGCTTCGGTGGAGATAAATTCCCAACTCATCCGGTAATTTATAGTTAATAATATGGGTCAGGTCATTTACATCCAGCCCCCTTGCTGCAACATCTGTCGCCACGAGCATTTGTAAATGCTTTTTTCTAAATCCATTCATTACATAATCGCGCTGAGCCTGCGATAAATCACCATGCAAAGCATCGGCGTTATAACCGTCGTTTTTAAGCTTTTCAGCAACTTCCTTGGTTTCCCGCCTTGTGCGGCAAAAAACTATACCGTAAATGTCCGGGTTGATGTCAGCCATACGTTTTAATGCTTCGTACCTGTCTTTGGCTTGAACCATGTAAAACAAATGTTTTACATTATCAGCTCCCGAGTTCCTTTTCCCAATGGATATCTCTTCAGAAACATTCATATAGTTTTCTGCAATTCGCTGAACCTCTTTTGGCATAGTTGCCGAAAACAGGAAGGTTCGTTTTGCCTGGGGAGTAGTAACAAGGATTTTATCCAGTTCCTCTTTAAAACCCATGTTAAGCATTTCATCAGCTTCATCAAGAACCAGCCACCTGATGGCGTTCACTTTCAGCGCTTTTCTGTTTATCAGGTCAAGAACACGACCTGGTGTTCCAACAACAATCTGTGGATTGTTCTTTAATGCTTTTAATTGTTTGGTAATATCTGCCCCTCCATAAATTGCTGTGTGTTTAAGGTCAGGGATATACTTTGCGTAAGATTCAAGGTCTTTTGTAATCTGAATGCATAATTCACGGGTCGGACTTAAAACAAGAGCCTGGACATTCTTTGATAAAAAATCAATTTGTTGCTGGATAGGTAATCCAAAACCGGCAGTTTTTCCGGTTCCGGTCTGAGCGAGTCCAACCAGGTCCTTTTCTGAATTTAAAATTGCAGGGATAATTTTTTCCTGAATCGGTGTCGGATTAACAAAACCAATATTTTTTACAGCCTTTAGGAGTTCGTGGCTAAGACCCAGTTCTTCAAATGTATTCATGTGTTTTTCTGTTTTTCCCGTAGGAATAGAGTATCCGCATCCGAGGGTGTTTTTATCAGGCGGCAAATGTACCCTTATTTTTTAATAATCAGCATGAAGAAATCGGTTGTTTAGAAATGGTTGAATTTGTTAAATCGGCAAAATAATTAATTAGTGCCTCTCTTTTAACTATGGAATTTGTAAAAAATTAAAAATATGAATACCAATATTCCCCTCTATGAGAGGGGTGTAGGGGTGTGTTATTGTACTAATTCCATTCATGTTTTTAATTTTTGCCGACTTTATAGACCAACACTAATTAGTAATTATAGTCAATTTAGTCATTTAATTCCTTCTCAAAAATTCCAATGAAATGTTTTATATGTTGCATAAACTTTTATTTTTGCCGCGATTTTGGAAACAAACTATAAATTATCTGTTGATTTAAATAATTATTCCTTCACATTTTTTGTGATTTGTTTCCCTGAAATTTTTAATAATTAATAATCGTACCTAATAATTCTGCTAAATACATGCGGGGCGGGTACAAAAAAGAAATTTTAAAATGGCAAAAATTAAAGATGGTGACAATGTAAAAGTACATTACACAGGAAAACTTAATGACGGAACTGTTTTTGACTCCTCCGAAGGACGAGAACCGCTTGCTTTTACAATTGGCAAGGGCATGATGATCCCCGGTTTTGAAAAAGGTGTTTTAGGAATGGACATTAATGAAGAAAAGAAAATAACAATAAGTCCTGAAGAAGCCTATGGCGAAATCAGGGAAGACATGTTTGCAGAAGTTGAAAAATCACAATTGCCTCCCAACGTGAAACCGGAGGTAGGTATAGAACTGATGTCCCAAACACCTGATGGTCAACAATTGGTTGTTAGGGTTACTGAAGTAAATGAAAAAACTATTAAGATTGATGCCAATCACCAACTGGCAGGTAAAGAACTAACATTTGATATTAAAGTGGTTGAGATTTCTTAGATCAAAGGCACAAGTCTCGCCCCTTTGCTCATTTCAGTTTGCAACTGAAATGCAGGCAGACACCTGCAATTTGTAATTGCAAAATATTTTTGTATTAAATTGGATTGTACCTGCCTGCCCTGACTGCCGTCAGGCAGGCGACAAGGCAGGAATCCCGGTGTCTAATGTCCTTGAAGTTACAAACTTCAAGGTGCAGAGTTATTTTTCTTTCAATTCCTTAATTTGTTGTTTAGCATACGCTTTCGCTTGTTCATCTCCATACTTGATTGATTTTTCGTAATACTCAATCGCATTCTTTTTATCCCCTTTTAATTTGTATCCTTGTGCGATATTGGACAGGACAATATAATCTTCAGGATTTAGTTTTTCTGCTTTTAATAATGGCTCAATACCTTTGTCATATTCACCAGTTAATAAATAGGTGACAGATAGATTAGATAAACTTTCAATGTGGTCAGGATAATATTTCAAAATTTCATTTGCAATTTCCCGCATATTTGCAAGCAAACTGTCGTCACCCGTGTCGTATAGTTGAACTTGGTAATCTTGGAGGGATGAAAGAAAAAACTCATTTCCGTTATTTTGTCTTTCATTATTTGTCCATGTCCATTCATTATTATTTGTTGAAGAATATTTAACTGTGGTGATAATTTCATTAGTGAATTTCTGCCAGTCTTTGATTTGACCATAGACATAGATTTTCCCAAATCGCATATCAAGTCTATTTGGGTATAATTCAATCCCTTTGTTTATTTTATCAATTCCTTTTTGCAGTTCAGTTTGTTCATAGTGAATTTGGCTACCTAAATAACCAACAGTTTGATTTAAACTGTCTGTGAGTACAAAACTATCTCCTTCTGGCTCTTCCGTTGTCATAGTTATAACTTCTTGTTTGGATTTCAAAAAGTAATAATTGAAATAACTAGTATAAAGTTCAGGGTCGTTAGGATTGGCTTTTTCCCAACTTTCAAGTGTTTGTTTCTGTCTTAAGGTGTCATTTGCATTAAGATGTTTATTAAACTCTAATTGATAATCTTGTCCAAATCCAATATTTGTAATAAAAATTGCGATTAGTATTCCGATTGTTTTATTCATAGTGCTTCTTTTTTAATTGGTGCCAACGTATTAATGTTTTAAGCGAAATTCAAAATAGGTAAAAAAGTTAACATGAAAGGTAGAATCTGAAATTGAAGTATCATGTTTTGAAAAATAGGGAAAACTGAATTTTACCAGGCGACCAGACCATGCTTTCATCCTAATTATTCACCACTAAGTTTTAATATTTCACCAATCACATTCTCAGATATTCTAAAATCTGTCTCTCTTAATTTTTCAATCAAAGGTCTTACTTTGAAAATTAATCCCGCTTGTTTTGCTTTATGGATTATTCCTAATGTTCCAGTGAATTTTAAATGTATCCTTTTCGCTAATTTCCTCGCTTTTAAATCATCAAGAAGCATTAACGTATCTTCTTTTTCCAAAGCCAGTGCAATCACACTAGCTTCTCCTTTGTCAACTTGAGTTTCAATAATTTTTTGATACCTGTTATTTTTTGCTTTTTCAATTGTTATCCAATCAGGTAACTCTCTTCCCCATTCTTCCTTTACTTCTGGAGTTGTAACAATTGTATTATATAATAATCGAAGTAACTCTAAATTTCCAATCTTATGCAGGATAATTAAACAACTTGTATCAGTAATAACAATCCTATGCATTGGCTATATCTGAATGTAAATCATCAATTGCAGTACTAAAAACGGAAACACCGTATTTTCCTAATAATTCTATAAATGTTTTTTTTGTCAAGCCTGCCAATTCAGCTGCCTGACCGGCTGATAATCTTCCGTCTTCATATAATTTTGAGGCAACTATCATTGCAAAATCAATATCATTTAGCTCAAAATTATCCGGTATATTTAATTGAACTGTTTTCATAATTACTATATTTATTACAAAAATAACAAATTTACTGTATTCACATAATCTCAGATTTTATGTTTATTACATCATTTATCTAAACATCACCATCTTCCCCGTATAAGTATAATCTGAAGCAGATAATTTGTAGAAGTATAATCCGTTTTCCAGGCTACTTCCGGCTGCATTGGTTCCATCCCATTGTATTGAATATTTGTTTTTGTCTAATCGGCTGTTTAATAAGGTTCTTACTTTTGTGCCCATTATATTATAAACCTCAAGGATCACAGAACTTTTTTCGTTAATGTAAAATTCAATATTTACATGGTTCGAAAAAGGATTCGGATAAGCTTTTACATCATTTAACACAAAACATTTATCAATACTAACCGGCCAGTTAATATCAACTATTTCGGAAGGATCGGACTCCTGCCCGGAATAATCTACGGTTGTAACGTAAAACTGGTAATATCCAATTTCAAGCATTTCATATAAGAACTGCACACCTAATGTACTGTCAAGCAATGTAAATTCACTTGTAAAGTCATAGTAAATATTAAAATGATCAAAATCGTTTATAGGGGGCATATCCCATTCAATAATCGCTGTATTTTCAATATTTGAAATTGAAATGTTATCAGGAGGAGGAGGTATTTCGTCAATTGCACTAAGGGTTAAAGTACCATAATTAGTGGGCACAAAAAGTTTTTGATTATCAAGGGGCCACCACCCATCAAAACCGGTGGGATCATCAAGTACAAAAATAGCAAGGGAAGATTTTTCCTCAGGCCCCGGATTTAACTCCCAATCCTCAGTTCCTATCGGAATTACAAACTCATAAACAATACAACCGGTTGCATCTGAAACCGCAATTTGAGGATTGTCAAGATAAATAACTGTTCCAACTCCACCGGTATTAAATATCGGGCGGTATTTAATCACATCGCCACTTGCATAATGTGCTGCCCAGAAATTACCTTCCGAAAGGTCTTCGGGAGGAGGAAAGCTGCCGTTATTGTTATCATCAATATAAAGTGCTACTTCATCATGGTCTTCTATAACAGTATCATTATAATTAATATAAGCAACATACAGTTCGGTGTTATCCGGGTTTGATTTATAATACCCGATTACACTGCCTATCGGATTAACAGTATTATCATACGTTCCTAAAAAGTCGGAGCAGTCAATTTTAAATGCATCATCCCATTCACCTTCCGAAATAGTTCCGTCAATAACCGGAGTTGAGCCATGATAGACACTAATTTCATTGGTTACAAATCCTGTACTTATCCAGCCGGTTTCTATATTTGAATAAGGACTTTGTAAACCACCGTCTAAAATACAGGTAACAGCATAATAATATGTTTTAGTGGGTAAAGCAGTACCATCGCTAAAAGTAAGCTCTCCTGCCGAAACACTTCCGATAGGTTCATTGGGAAACAGATCTTCAGGATATAGTTTGCGATAAATATTAAATCCCGTATAATATTTTTCTTCCGGCGGTTCCCAGAACATGTCAACAGTCAGGCCTGCACCGTTTGTGGCAAACAAATTCTCAGGTGGATTACCGGTTAACTGCAAATTAAAATCAACATTTGTAACTTCTCCTTCAACAACAATTACATCTTCCTCGGTAACCGGATAATAACCGACCTTAGAAGCCACAACCGGGAATGTACCTGCCGGAACATATTGTATTGCATAAGACCCGTCAACATCGGAATAATCGAAATAATCGTCTAATCCCGGGATTTCGATACGCGCTCCAGAATTATTATCATTATTTTCCAGATCAATAATTCCGGCAACAGTTCCTCCGCCCGGATCACTGTTAACGTTATACAATATTCCACCGCTTCCCATAACCCTTGCATGAACGGCTTTACCTCCTACCGCACACAATGTTCCGTCAGGTGAAATATCGGTATAAAACATCGAGCCGGGAGTATTTATCGAAAAAATCGGTTCATTAGTATTTCTTCTGAACAGGAAAAAATCGGGTTTGCTATGATCCAGAGGGCCCCATCCTGCTGCGGCAATGATTGAGCCGTCGTAAGAAAGATCAATTGATTGAACTAAATCTCCGGTATGTTCATAAACCCATACAGGCACAGGCGAATAAGAATTGAATAAATAAATTTCTCCGTCAACACCGCCACCTGCTAAAAACACAAGTGTTCCAATGGCAACAGTGGTTCCATCTCCTGATATACCCATTCCGACAACCCATGCTGATGTTCCTCCGCCACCTACATGAAAGTTCCATTTTTTATCATAAGTATTATTTACAGTATCATATTCATATAAATGAGCAAAACCGCTGTAATCGCCATTTACAATAAAAGACCCGTCATAAGAAACAGCAGGAGGATATTGATTTTGACTAATATCTTCAAAAATAATCCCACCATCTTCGGTATCTATTACCCATATTACACCGTACTGTGAAAAAACAATAGTAGAGCCATCACCACTTAATATAAGATTTTCAGCGCCTCCTTCAATCTGGGTTTCCCAGTTTGGCTGGTTTGTTCCAATAGTATAGCAAAATATATGTGTGAACCCGGTAGAGTTATAATTTTCGGCTGCAATATAAACCAAAGAACCGTCAGGACTCAAAGCAACTCCATCTATATTTGCATTAAAAGAAATATCCCAGACAGGAGTGGAAGATTCCGGTTCAAATACCTCAACCAAATTATTAGCTCCATAAACCATAACACTTCCGTCTTCCGTCATATCCACCCGAAAATCCCAATCCGAAACAACCGATCTCTCCCACAATGGCGTTGAACTGTCTTTATATAATGAAACCCTTTCATCATTTAATTCCCATCCCACAAAAGTATTTTGTGTATTAACCGAAACCTTTACATCACTAACTATTGAGGCAGGTTCATTATATTGCCAGTTAATTTCAGGAGCTTTTACCATATTCTCTGTCGAATAGTATGCTGCGGGTTGTTCCTTCATTTCGTCCGCAGATGTAATGGTTTTTGAACCGGTAGCTGCATCAGTTATAATTTTTTGCATTCTGATATCTGAGGATTCGCTTTCAGATACAGAAATTTGTCCAAATAGATTTTGAGTTCCTGTTAACAGAATCAGAATAATTGCTGATAGAATAAGTTTTTTCATGATCTTAATATTTTGTTTAGAATTAATTAAATACACACTTCAAAGATAAATAATATTTTAATGTTATCGGTAATTAGTGTTTTGTGGATATTTGTCAGACCACTTCGCGCAAGATAGGTGCACAGGACAGCGGTCGGATGAATGCAGGCAAAAACTCAGTTATAAACTGTTAATGTCTGAATACATCACAGTTGCAAACTGTGATGTGCATCCCAGCAAGACAGTGGTCAGACGAATGGCCAAAATTCATTCTACAATTTTACAAATTTAAGAACCGACAAATTTCCAATTTTAATGAAATAAATTCCCGGCTTTAACTGATTAACATGAATCATGAATTTTATCTTTGTTAAATACCCTTCTGCCATAATCATACCTTCGCTTGAAATCACGGAGTATGGCAAATCAATAAATTGCTTTTTCACTGAAACACTTAATACATCATTCACCGGATTGGGAAATAATTTAATGCCGGAAGTCTTTTTAAAATAGCTTTTGCCTGTTGAAACCGATAAGAGTTGATCTATATCAAACGAAAGCGGATCATTCAGATAGGCAGGCAACCCATCACTGTGAACAGTGATTTTAAAAATATTCAGTTCAGGAATAAACTGCATAAATTGAATATTACCCGTTTGCCCGTTCGAATTATCCCGCATTATTTGCCAGTTATCTTCCGAGCCAATCTCTAATCCGTCGCCGAGCGCATTTTTAACTGCGTAATATCTATTACAATAATGATTGTGATTATTTCTTTTGATCTCAAAATTAGCTGCATAAAGATTATCACCAGGAATATTGTCGGGGTATGAATTACTTCTGAATGTTAATAATGGCGGCTGGGGTGCAAGTTCTGCTACAAGTGCAATAAGGCTGTCAGCGCCGGCAGATGAGGGAGCTAAGGCTGTAACAATGAATCCGTCGGCAAATCCATTGGAATTGATTTCAATTGCATCTCTTACATCCTGTGTATTGTTTACTCCGTCGTTATTAAAATCCAGTTTCTCAATGGATTTTCTTAATGTCAGCCAAATCGGTTCATAAGCGAGGCCAAGATTAGCCGAACCATAGAAGTCGCTCATTACATGCTGGAAAACAGCAATATTTTGGTTAAATCCGGAAAGCACACTCATTTGCCCCGCAAAACCTACCATAACCCACGGCTGTTCATCTGCTTCAGCAGGAATATGTATAGCCATCACCTGGTTATCAATAATTGTTTGGTCAGGCGTCCAGTCTATATGCCGGGAGATAACCGATTTGCCGTTCAGGTCGGTACCAATTGTTGCATCGCCCCAATTCATCAGGCTGGAACAACCGGGGGAATCATCTGTCAGACCAAGCAGTTTCAAAATATCGAGAAAGGCATTAAAAACCAAACCATCAATATAATCTATGTTTGCATAATTTGTTCCTGCCGAATCCATACCGGCAATTACAGCCATAGCTTCAATAATATACACTGAGTCAATTTGCAAGTCCTCGCCTTCAATTATGATTTGCCGGGCATCGTCTAAATAGGGGCCAAATAACGGTTTGATATATCCATCAACCATATCACTTATTTGTTCACCCAATAAATAACCATAAGCAAATCCCCGTTCGTAATGAGTTCCCCATAATTTTACAACAGTCAGGTTTGCAGAGTCGGACTGAATGAAACCATTTATATTTTGAGCAATGGTAGCCGGGAAAATACAGAAAACAAAAATTATGGATAAAAAATTTTTCATATAAAATTTTAAAATTTGATTTACTACATTTGAAGACCAAAAATAAGGAAAAACTATAAATGCAATATAAAAAATTAATCAAAATTCTCGGGCCGGGCTTACTTTATGCCGGTGCTGCGGTTGGCGTTTCACATCTTGTGCAATCAACCAGGGCAGGTGCTGGTTATGGTTTTGATCTGCTATGGATTCTCATTTTAGCGAATATCATTAAATACCCTTTCTTTGAATTTGGAGCCAGATATGCTTCATCTACCGGTAAAAGCCTGATTGACGGATACAACCAGATCGGAAAATGGGCTGTGGCTCTTTTCGCTGTTTTGACTGTTGCCACCATGTTTTCTATACAGGCGGCAGTTACTATTGTTACTTCCGGACTTGTTGCAAATGTATTTATGATATCGATAGACCCGGTTTGGTTAAGTGCAATTATCCTTGTAGTTACTATGATAGTTTTGATGATCGGACGTTATGCTGTTTTAGACAAGCTTATCAAGGTGGTCATTGTGGTTCTTGCTGTTTCCACTATCATTGCCGTTGTTTCGGCTTTTGGCAAAGGTTTTCATCCTGAACCGGAATTTTCAAAAAGTTTCTCATGGATACACAATATAGATATTTTCTTCCTCATCGCCTTTATTGGCTGGATGCCTGCTCCAATTGATGTTTCTGTGTGGCAATCGCTCTGGACAGTCGCAAAGAGAAAAAATCTTGGATTTATTCCAAAATTGAAAGAGGCTCTCCTCGATTTTAAAATCGGATATATCGGAACTGTTTTTCTGGCTGCTTGCTATCTAACCTTAGGCGCACTTGTTCTATATGGTACCGGTGAAAAATTATCACCCGAAGGAGTGATTTTTGCCGAGCAACTGATCAGTCTGTTTACATCAAGTATTGGTCAGTGGGCTTACTACATCATTGCCATAGCAGCAATTACAACCATGTTTTCTACTATATTAACCTGTCTGGATGCTTATCCGAGAGTTATGAAACCTATGACAGAAATATTTTTTCCGAAAGCAAAAAAAGTCAAAGCCAAATTCGACTGGGAATCATGGATGTGGATTGTTATTGTCGTTACAGGCGCTCTGGTATTGCTTGGCTTTTTAAGCAGTAGCATGCACTTTATGGTTGACCTGGCAACAACTTTATCCTTCGTAACAGCTCCTTTGCTTGCCTTCCTGAATTATAAAGTGGTTACCGATAAACATCTGCCCGAAGAAGCCCGCCCTAAATCGTGGTTAAGGGTTTACGCCTGGACAGGGATTGTTTTCCTTACAGCTTTTACTGTGGTATATTTGGTTTGGAAATTTGTTTATTAACGATAAAGCTTCACATTCACCGATTTTCCCGAATCAATAGTAAAAATCTTTTCAACCGTACTGAAAGACCTTTTTGAATATTTCGACCTGAAAACAGCCTTGTAAGTACCTGGCTGAAGAACAAGTGTTTCTCTCTGAGAGATATTATCACGGAAATTATATATCCACTTCAGTTCATTTTCTTCCACAAGGAATATACTCCCATAACCATTGGCTTTCTTTTCGATAACAGCAATGCCCGGAAGAGGAATTTCGACAGTAGTGGTATGGCTTTGTGTAATTTCAACATCGTCAATATATATACGCGGTAATGTAAGAGCCTCGAGGTCGTATAATCCGGTAATATATTTTTCCGTTTGACCGAATTGCTGAACATTCAGGGTTTCCATTTTACCGTTTTCGCGAACAATACACTTAAGGTCGCGAACTGTTTTATCCCTGCTTTCCATCTTTAGATCTAAATACCCCTGTGGCGTTTCTATTGCTATTACGGTATGCTTACCCGATATTAAGGTAATACTGTCAACTCTTCGGGGTGGGATTGTATGTACAACAATATCATAAGCAAGAAGCGGATCGATAATTAGAGTATCGGGCACTCCCTTATAATTCATAGTATGAATAAAATTGTATTTAATCAAACCTGAAAAATTATCGTAAAAAGTCATATTTACGTTGGTCTCAGTCGGCTTGCCATATTCATCCAAAAGATTCATTTGTGCCGTTGTAGAATTTAGTGCCTGCGATATAACCACATTCAATGCTTTGCTGAACTCCGCTTCACTTGAAGCGTCAAAATAAGTCCCGACACAATCGAATGCTTCGGCAAAGTTTCTTCCAATACCTATGATAAAAGGTTTAAGCACAACTCCTTTTTTCTGCAAAGCATAAGATACGGCACATGGATCGCCGTCGCATTCTTCAAGACCATCGGTTATAAGTACAATAATATTCCGGCAATTATCACACTCAGGGAAATCATAACCGGCTTGTTCAAGGGCGTAAGCTATCGGTGTTGTGCCTTTCGGTGTGATTGACCTTAATTTATGCTTAATCGTCGGAATGTTATCCTTGGCAAAAGGCACAATCAACCTGGTATCATTACAAATTTGCGGAGGAAAAGGATACTGATGACCGTAAGCTCTAAGCGCCAGTTCTATATTTTCAACATTTTGGAGACTGTCTAACAAATTGGATAACAGCTTACGCGCAATTGTTATCTTCATATCGCTCTGCCATCTGCCGTACATGCTTTGCGATCCATCCAAAACAAACAGGATACGTGTGGTTGGCGGCGGTTTTTCTTCCTCTTCCTGTATTTGGGCATAAGAACCTGATACTAATAAAAGTAACGATAACCCTGAAATAATAAATTTTTGTATCAAAATATTATTAATTAAATAAGAATCGGTTTCCAAATATTAAACGTTTGGTATCAATATGTATTTTACAAATCTGTTAATATTCAGGATTCAAAAGTAAGTGAATTAATTGATAAATTTCGTTTTATTTTTATCAGTCCGATTCCTGAAACAAATTCCATTAATTAACGTTCACGTTCAGTGATGAATTTATAAATATAAACAACGAGTTGTTAGAAAAAATAGTTGTTTCATTAAATTCAGGAAATAACAATATTTATATTAGCCGGTTATTAAATATAATCTTCAATGACAAAGATGTACAGCATTATAACCCTCTCTGTTTTTTTTGTATGTTTTTTGAGTATTTCAAAAGCCAACGCTAATTTTCCATCTTATCCCTTTGATAACGATTCGATACAGAACCTCTGGGTCGATTCTGTTCTTTCCTCATTAACTTTAGATGAAAAAATTGCCCAGTTAATAATGATCAGGACGTATTCAAACAAAAACCGTGGGTATTACAAACAAATTGACAAACTGATAAAAAAATACAACATTGGAGGTCTTTGTTTTTTTCAGGGTGGTCCGGTTCGGCAGGCAAAACTTACGAACCGTTACCAGCAAATTGCAAAAACACCCCTGTTAATTGCCATTGATGCCGAATGGGGGCTTGGAATGCGATTGGACAGTACTTTTTCTTTTCCATACCAAATGACTCTCGGCGCAATAGAAGACGATACCCTTATTTATAAAATGGGTGCCGGAATTGCCAGGCAGTTGAAGCTGCTTGGAGTTCATATTAATTTTGCCCCTGTTATTGATATAAATAATAATCCGGCAAATCCCGTCATTAACAGCCGCTCTTTCGGCGAGGATAAAAAGAATGTTACAAAAAAAGGGATTGCATATATGAAAGGATTGCAGGATAACGGAATTATTGCCACTGCCAAGCATTTTCCCGGACATGGCGATACCGATTCCGATTCGCATTATACCCTTCCAATCATCAATTATCCGCAGGAAAGACTCGACACACTGGAACTGTTTCCTTTTAAAGAACTTATAAATAACGGCATTGATGCCATCATGGTTGCGCATCTGTTTGTTCCGGGTCTCGACAGCACACATAACACACCTACGACATTATCCAAACCGGTTGTTACCGGATTACTCAAAAACAAACTTGGTTTTAAAGGCTTGGTTATTACTGATGCTCTAAATATGAAAGGCGTAACAATTAACCATAAACCTGGTGAAATCGAACTTAAAGCATTTATTGCCGGAAACGACATTCTGCTGCTGCCTCAAAATGCTGAAGCGGCGATAAAAAGTATAAAAGAGGCAGTAAAATCCGGCGTTGTTACAGAAGACATGATAAACGACAGATGCAGGAAAATACTGTATTATAAGCAAAAAGCAGGTTTAAACAAATATTCACCCGTTAAAACAGATTCTTTATACCAACAGCTTAATACGGTTAACAATGAATTGATAAGCCGGAAAATTTATGAATCAGCAATAACAATTGTTAGAAATCATAATAATATAATTCCTTTGAAAGAGCTTGATGCTCTGAGGTTAGCCACTCTATCCATCGGCTCTCCCGAAATTAATGCATTTCAAAACATGCTGGGAAATTATTCAAAGGTCGATCATTTTAATATTCTGAAAAAGTTCACCGAAAATAAAGCGAATGCTTTAATCAAAAAACTTACACAATATAATCTTGTAATTATCGGCATTCATAACACTTCCATCTTTCCACATAAAGACTTCGGCATTACAGCCCGAACCATTGATTTAATCGAAAAAATATCTGATACGACCAACGTGATCCTGGCGTTGTTTGCAAGCCCGTACAGCTTAAAACTCATAAAACATCCTGAAAAATTCGAAACAATTTTAGTATCACATCAGGATAATGAAATATCAAATGAACTAACTGCACAAATCATTATGGGGAGTATAGGTGCAGAAGGAACACTGCCTGTAACTGCGACAGATAATTTTCATATAGGTACAGGTATAAACACAAAATCCATAAACAGATTAAAATACACTATTCCCGAAGAGGTTGGTATTGCTTCTGAAAACCTGAAAAAAATAGATTCTATTGCGTTGTTTAGCATTAAAGAAAAAGCAACACCCGGTTGTCAGATATTAATTGCAAAAGACGGAAAAGTTATTTACAGTAAATCATTCGGTTATCATACATATAAAAAAGGAAATTTTGTAAAAAACGAAGACCTTTATGATATTGCCTCTGTAACTAAAGTTGCTGCCACCACCCTTTCGGTTATGAAGCTCAGTGATGAAGGAAGTCTTGACATTGACCGGCAAATGATGAAATATCTTCCCTGTTTGAAAAATACCGATAAGGGAAATATTATTATCCGCGAAATGATGGCTCACCAGGCACGACTGCAACCCTGGATACCTTTTTATCTGAATACAATTAAAGATGGTAAAACCGACACATCTCTTTACAGAAGCTCGATTGAAGAAAATTATACAGTGAAAGTCGCAAACAAACTCTATATCAGGAAAGATTATGAATTTATCATCTATGATTCAATCATTTCTTCAAAACTTCGCAAAAGAAAAGAATATAAATACAGTGACCTTGGCTTTTATTTACTTAAAAAATCAATTGAAAATATAACAAATCAGCCATTTGATAATTATGTTACTGCGAATTTTTATAAGCCTTTAGGATTGCAGACAATTTGCTTTAATCCCAGGGAACACTTTAGACTATCATCAATCATTCCTACCGAAAATGATAAGGAATTTCGCAAACAGTTAATTCACGGTTATGTTCATGATCCGGGAGCGGCTATGTTAGGAGGCGTGTCAGGTCATGCCGGATTGTTTTCAAATGCAAATGACCTGGCAGTGATGATGCAAATGTTGTTACAAAACGGAGAATACGGAGGAAAAAGATATATTAATTCAAACACAGTTGCTGAATTTACAAAACGGCAATTCCCGTTAAATGATAACCGGCGGGGTATAGGTTTCGACAAACCTAACACTGATGACTTGGAAAACGGACCCACCTGCGAAAGCGCTTCTGGACATAGTTACGGACATTCGGGATTTACAGGAACTTATGCCTGGATCGATCCTGAATATAACCTTGTGTATATTTTCCTTTCAAACAGAATACATCCCGCTTCAAGTAATACTAAACTATTAAAAATGAACACCCGCACAGAAATACAGCAGGTAATTTATGATGCTATTTTAAAATCAGAAAACAAAAAAGCGCCAGGTGATGAGATTGGCGCTTCGGATAGTATTCAATAAATATCTTAATCCAATATTGTTGATAATTTAACTCTTACACCTTCTTTATATCCAACAACAAATGCATCGGAAACGCCGTTAAGCTTAAGTTTATTTCTCAGTTTGGCGGCTTCCTTGTAAGAATCAAAATTGCCGGTAGTATATTGGTACCAGCCTTCCAAAAATTCTTTATAAACTTCCTGCTCAATCTCATACAGTTCTTTTACTGCTGTGACTGAAATATCTTTATCTTTAAAAGCTATAATCTGAACTCCGAATGATTTCTTAGTAACAGGACGTTGTTTTACAACCGTTGAAGGCACTTCCGCACTAAAGCTAAAATCTACTAATTGGTCTAAAGTTAAACGTTCACCGTGTTTATATGCCACAATAAAGGCATCATAAATGTTGTGTCGTGAAACGAGGATGTTTTTATACTCCCTGGCTTTCCAGAATTTTATATACGAACCTATCGAATACCTGTACCAGCCATTTCCATAATTAACTTTCACTTCGTTGTTCAAATTATATTTTGATGCGAATTTTTGTGGGTCGATCCGAATCTTAGATGCTGCTATCTGAACTGTAAATTCCACTCCTTGCCATGGCGATTTATAAATACCTGTTTCTGCATCTGCTTCCAGTAATTCTTTTTCCAATTTTCTGAATTCGTCCTCTTTATCATCTTTTGCAATTACTATTTTTTCTTGCGGTTCAGGTTCAACCTGCTCGGTTTCCTCAGGTTCCTGTATCGGTTCCTGCACAATTAGTTCCTCTGTAGGTAACAACGGTTCTTTTTCCTTCTTTTTACCAAAATTATAAGTAATACCAACGAAATTATAACTGTAAAAATCAAATTTAAATCCGCCTTCATGGGCATCCAGGAAATCAGAGTTTACAGGTCTTAATGTTCCTTCAACATTGATATTCCAGTGGTCGCTCAGCCTGAAATCAATTCCCAAGCCGAAAGGCAAAACACCTTCCATCGTCCTGCCTCCAATTCCTCTGCCCGTATTATGCCCGTTTCCGCCTATATTTTCATTGGTCTCAAAGTTTTTCAAATCTGTAGTCCAATTCGTTAATCCAACACCTACCATTGCATACACAGACACTGTTCTGGGTTTTTGCCCCCAGATCAGATTGGACAGATCGAGAGTGGCACTCAGGCTTGTTTCCATAATATCGGCTTCAAACCACTTATTAGTTTCCCTTTTTGTTCCTGATAAATTCCCTTTTAGAAACTGACCTCGTAAAGAAAATAAAGGACTGAATCTTTTCTGTATCATGAAACCATAAGCAAATCGCCATTCGCTGTTGTTGCTAAATGATTTGTAATATCTGTAGTTTTCAATATCTCCGTAAAAAAGATTAGCACCTCCGTTTACATTAACCGACCATCCCGACCACAAGCCATTATTCGTTTCCTGGGAATTAACAGTAATAAAAAAAACAGACAATAAAATTGTCAAATATAACTGAATGCGAAAAAAATGGTTTAGTGTTTTCATATCTATAAATAAAGGTTAGATTTAAAAAAATACAAACATAATTAAAATTATACTAAAAATCAAGCTAATTCAAATCATATTTTATTTAATTGAAAACCGTCTTCCATAAAAAATCCTTACTACTCCAACTTCAATATTCAGTCTGTTCTTTTGTCCTTCACCAGTGTTTCCGCTAAAACTATCATTAATTGCCGTAATGCCGGCATACGATTTTTCAGAATTATAAACAAGCGCCATCCTACCGAGAAACCTGCCTGATATAAAAGTCCCTGTTTCCTGTTCTTGTTCATCTTCGTATTTGACACTATAGTTTTGAACATAAATTCCCGGCACTAAAGTGAATGACAGATACAATTTCTTCCACATAACAAAAGTATGTGAATAACCAAAAGCAACACCAGTTCCTGTTACAGAAACATGTTTAAAAAAAAGGTCAGGACTATAGACCTCTTTCAGTTCATAAGGTATCAGTGAGGAATCTCCTGTTATTCCGAACAATGAAAAAAACCCGCCAAGCAGGAATGAACCGGCGCTTTTCTTTTGTAATTCCGTTTGCACAAAGGCTGCTTTTGCAGAGTATTTTTTGTAGTTGAAAGCATATATACAGCTTCCACCAATTGTTGCAGTTATTATATCAGAGCGCTGAGGATATGGATTACCTTCTGTCCAGTCGTTTTGGTACGAATCAGGATTTTCAATATAAAACCCTTGATAATACTGAAGATAAACATCTATTACCAGTCGGCGGGTAAAAATATTGGTCTGGGCATCAAACCTTTTTGTTTTTCCATATATATCATCATCATTGTTAACAAAAGGAAAATTAAATGCCAGTCCAAGACCGAACCATTTGTAATTTGCCCCGACTCCCAGGTTAAAATTACTATTGGGTGAATAATAAAGCGAATGGTCAGAATCTTTATTATAAATTCTGAACTTGTTAAATTTATTTACACCGTATAATCTTACTGAAAGTTTATCGGACAGGTCTTTAATATAAGCGGTATCGCAATTTTCTTTCACGGCAGGCTGACCATATAATAAATCAATAAGGAAAATAAATATAAATAAAAAAAACAGAAGCCGTATCATAACATAATAATATGCGGTAGCAAATTTAATATTAAAAGGCGATTTTATAATTATTAAAATGATTTGTTACTTAACCATGACAACAGGCTCCGGCTCATCAAAGTATAATAAAACTCCCCGTACCTTAACATAACCTAATTGTTTTACAATTTTTTTATAAAACCTTACCTGCTCTTTGTGCTTTGCTTCGGGCTTACCTGTTTTAAAGTCGATTACCGTAACAGAATAATCATATATTATCAGCCGGTCGGGGCGGTAGGTTTTGCCATCGGGCAGTAAAATCTCCGATTCGCTTTTTATTGTCAATCCTTTTTCAAAATATTGCTTTACTTCAGGATTGGAAAGGAATCTTTTTATCCTTTCAGCTATTTCAATTTTTTCGTCAATATCAACAACTCCCTCAAAGTACAGGCTATCCATCACGGTGTCAACATCTTCAAAAGTCCGGATTTTGGATAATACAAGATGAATGAGATTTCCCCATTCCTGTTTTCTATCCGGGTCTTCAATTTCCCAGTGCTCCGGAGCCTGCAAGCTCAATAGCATCCTGTTCCTCCATTCACTCGAAATAAACCGGCTTAATTTAAAGCCTGATCCTTCCTCTACGGCTTTACTTTTATATTTCTTTTTCTCTCCAAAAGTGTATAAAGTTTTATCATTTTCCCAAACATCTCTGATTTTAAAATAATACTTTAAAAATTTCGGAACTGATTCAACAGCATCCTCTTTTTCGGGAGGTTGTGCAGGAAATATATAAAGCCTGTCGGTGGGTCGGGTCATAACTACGTAAAGTAAATTAACAAGGTCTAACAACGATTTTTGGTCTTCCTCAATATATTGAGCACTGTATCCGGTTTTTTCAAGGATTCTGTTTGCATTAACAAGAGCTGTTTTTAATTTGGGAATTTCTTTATTTTCAAAATCAATCCACAATTTATCCTTTGTTTTTTTATGCTTATCAGTAGCAAAAGGATAAATAATAACCGGGAATTCAAGCCCTTTAGCTTTATGGATGGTCATCACCCTTATGGCATTAATACCTTCAGGGACAACTATTGACAGCTTATCCTTTTTCTCTTCCCACCAATCAAAGAAGTCCTGTAATTCAGGAGACTGATCAGTTGACAATTTCAAAACGGCATCAAGGAAGAACTGTATATATGGGTTGACTTTCCTGTCCAGATTAAAAATCCTTATTAATTCTTCACACAGGTCATAAATTGGCAGGTTTAATAATTTTATCTTATTAAGATTGAAATTATATTCAGTTAGTACTTTATAGAATCTGTTTTCATTTGAACTGGGTGCGTCATTTTTATTTTTATAAATTCCAAAGCCTTTCAAATTTTCGTGTAATTTACCTTGCAAAACTCCCTTTAGAGTTAAATATGATATTACACCGGTTTTTGCAATTCTGTCATAAGGATCGAATATGGCTTTAATAACAGCGATAAGAAATTTCACTTGGGCAGAATTACTCAGCAGCAATGATTCGGAAGATACCACGTTAATATCATTTTCCAGTAAATACCCCGCAATCAGGCTCGCGTTTTTATTACTTCTGCATAATATGGCAATATCTTTCAAATTGAATTCATCTGCCTGCAAATCATCTATTGTTTCCTTAATGCGTTGCAGGTTAAAGTCTTCAAAGGTTAGTTCCTCATTATTTTTTCCCGGAAATTCAATTTGCACAAATCCACCGGGATTTTCTTTATCGAACTTTTGTTTGAGATCAGAATAAATTAAACCGTATTCTTCCGGCAGGATTTTTGAAATTTCGGCAAAAAAGTCATTGTTAAAATCAACTATTTCCGCTTTCGACCTGTAGTTATGCTCAAGCACTTCGGGCTGATAATTTCTTTCCAGGCTCTGTTCTCTTTGAATAAGCACCGGGTCATCTTCCTTTTTATAAATTTTTGGAAGCTTAGCAAATTGCTCAACTTCTCCGCTTCGCCACCTGTAGATCGCCTGTTTGCCATCACCGACAACCATATTGAAATTTCCTTCAGACAGGGAGTTATCAATCAACGGTAATAGGTTCAGCCACTGCAACACAGATGTATCCTGGAATTCATCAATCAGAAAATGCTTGTATTTTTCTCCTAATCTTTCATAAATAAACGGAACCGGTTCGTTAAGGACTATATCTGCGATTCGCTTATTAAATTCGGAAATAAGAACTATGTTGTTATCCGATTTGTATTCATCCATCACTTTTTCAATCTCATTCAGGACTGCAATAGGATATAGGTTTTTTCTTATCTCAAGAAGAATTATATAATTCGGGTAATGTTTATCGACATACTCTGCAATTCTTCCAAAAGCCAACCTGATGTTTTCTTTAATTTCATCAATAGCGGCTTTTTCGTTGGTATTTGCATTTCCCGAATACCATTTATCCTCCTCAATGGTTTTTATAACATAACTATTTGGAAGCACTTTATCGAATCTCTTATTTACAAGGTATTCGAAATATTTACAAATACCTGAACCTCCCCTGTAAAACGACTGATGCGGAATTCCCTTTGATTTTATTAGGTTGTCAGCATCTTTTGCATAATCTGTCAGGGTATTTTCAAATCTGCGAATAATCGTGTTGACTTGCCTGTTAATTTGAGAGAAATCATCCAGATTGAGTTTTTTAAGCTTTTCAATATGGATTTGCCCGTCTTCTTTAGTAAGGATTTTAGCAATTTCGGTGAGGTCATTTTCGATGTGCCAGCTTTTTTCGTCATCGGTTTTCGATTGGGTAAAATTAATAAGCATTCGGGTTAATTTTTCATCTGTGCCCACATTACTTATAAGAATGTCAATAATTTTGGTAATCAGGTCATCAGTGTCCACTTCAACTTCGAAGTCCAGAGGCAGGTGTAAATCAAAGGCAAAGCTGCGAATAATACGGTGTACAAAGCTGTCGATGGTACAAATAGCAAAATCAGAATAATTATGCAGGATAAGTTCCAGTACTTTCCCTGCATTTTCTGAGATGCTGTTCCTGTCAAGTCGGGTTTTTTTTTCAAGCTCCGGCAACATAAATTTAACAGCAATTGATCCTGAAAAGCAGTTGAAATCAGAAATCTCTTTAAGGCTGTTTATTATTCGTTGTTTCATCTCATTGGCAGCCTTATTGGTAAAAGTAATTGCCAGAATATGCCTGAATTTATGTGGCTCTGTAAGAACCAGCTTCAGGTATTCCCTTACCAGTGTATAGGTTTTACCCGATCCTGCCGAAGATTTGTAAACCGTAAAGTTCATTAAATAAATTTGATACTGAAATATTATTGTAAACTAAGTTCGGTTTTATAAAACGGTTACAAAGGTAATTATTCCTAAATTTTCATTTATAGTTTCAGACAATAAAAACCCCCCGATTGAATATCGGGGGGAAAATGATCATGAAGAGTAATATATTGAGGGTAGATAGTCGTTACAATAGCCGGAAGGTAAACCGCACATAATATTCTTTACCCATTTGAACAACACAATTACTTAATTGCAGGTTAAGCAGTTTGTCAATCACATAATTCTCAAGCTCAGGATGATTTGAACAGGATTCTTTTATTTCAATATTTCCGTCACTGTTGAACACCATACAAACTGCCACTATGCCTTCCAGTTTCTGTTTCATGGCAAAATAAGGGTACTTTACTTGTTGTTGGATACAATTTACAGATTCTGCAGGAAGTCCTTCGGTGATAACAACTTCTTCCAGATCAATTACGATAGTATCTTCTTCTTTAGGTGTGGTATTTTCTTTGCCTTCTAAATTCTCCAAGTCCATTAACAAAGCCGGTTCACCATAAACGAATAGCTTATCGACAAGATTTTCTTTTACAATATCTCCGGGTAAATTCAGGATTGTAAACGAGTAAGCTGAGCTAATATAAAAAATCCCGAAAATGAGTGAGATTAATTTTAGAGTTTTCATGGTTTAAATTGTTTTTCATTAGCATGATTCGCAGTCATTGGTTAATCAATATATTACTATTTCAATGCCAAATCTTTCAACTGCTTGATTATTATTTCTTTTATACTATCAGCCCAATTTGTTTTACATAAAAAAGTGTTCACATCGTAACAAATTCTGTTCGCTTTCGCACAATTAAAAGGGGAAATATAAGGGAAATAGGGTGAATTAGTGAATAGGGATGTAAACTTTAATTGATAATTAGGCTTAATAGACAAAAAGGAGGCTAAAAACTTCCACAAGCACTGTATTTATTAGCTTTGCAGCAAATCAAAGATTATGAATAAAAAAAGTGCATTTATTGTAACAGCCCTATCACAAAAAGAAATGGGATTCGGAACGGCAAACAGAAGTATAAATGTTATGCCTGTGGCAAACAATTTTTAGGAGGAAATAGGCTAAAATCTAAAGTTCTTTGGAAAGAATACAAAGAAGGTAAACAAACGCCTTATACAAGCAAGGAATAAAAGACCTGCAATCAAAAGGATTTACGATTATAGCAATCGTTTGTGATGGACGAAGGGGACTAATTACTTCGTTTGATACAATCCCTGTTCAAATGTGTCAATTTCATCAGGTTGCAATCATAAGAAGATATTTAACCAGAAACCCCAGACTACCTGCAGCCATTGAATTAACGAGGGTAGTCTCCTTGATGAAACAAACCGATAAAGAGTCTTTTGAGGGAGCACTAAATGAATGGCATAACAAATGGGAATCGTTCCTAAACGAAAGAAAAAAAAATGAAGAAACCGGCAAAAGCTTTTATGCTCACAAAAGGTTACGAAGTGCTTATAGAAGCTTGAAAACTAATCTAAAATGGTTGTTTACTTGGTATGATTACATAGAGTTAAATATCCCAAATACAACCAATGCAATAGACGGACACTTTGCGGATCTTAAGAATAAACTTAGAAACCATAATGGCTTATCTATTGAAAGAAAAAAGAAATTTATAGATGGGTTTTTGAAGGCATAAAGGCTTCTAAAAAAGTAAAAAGGAGTCCTTTTCTGAACTCCTTTCTTTTTGACTTTTTTTGTCAGCCATCAAGCTTATCCCTGATAGGTTGCTCCCCAGCAGAGCCTACTTCCGTTTAACTTGACGGTGCAAAGATAATTACATATATAAACTATTAGTGGAAGTGGGAAAAAAACAGCCTCCTTTTTGTCCACTTGAACAGTACAAGTTGAAAATAGCCTCCTTTTTGTCTATTATACCGATAATTACTATTTTTACAGCTTGTTAATATTCACCCTTTAAATCATCTAACTCTATGAAACCTTTTTTATTAATCATTTTATCAGTTAGCCTTATTGTTACTGTTTTTGCACAAGAACCAATTCAAAAAGACAAAGCAGTTTACAAGGAATCTCAACCCGGATTTTACCAGGAAACCATTCTTAAAGAAGTTAAAGACTTTGAATCCGGTGACAAAAAGCCTGAAATAAAAAAATACCTTTCAGTCGATTTTAGCGATAAAGATTTCCCTGTTAATATTGAAGATTATACCGAATTCTGGCACAATCCTCCCCTTTCACAGGGAAAGTCAGGTACTTGCTGGTGCTTTGCCTCTACAGCCTTATTAGAATCTGAAGTGTACCGGATAACAGGAAATGAAGTCAAGTTATCTGAAATGTATTTTGTTTACTGGGAATATATTGAGCGTGCCCGTTATTTCGTTCAGCAAAGGGGAAATATGCATTTTAATCAGGGTTCGGAGGCAAATGCCGTAATAAAGCTGATGAAATTGTATGGAGCAGTTCCTGCTTCTGCCTATACCGGTAAATTATCAGGACAAAAATTCCATAATCACTCCGGAATGATCAGTGAAATGAAGTCATACTTAAATAATGTAAAGAAAAACAATATCTGGAACAAAGAAGAAGTGGTAGCAACTATACGTGATATAATGAATCATTACATGGGCGAACCTCCTTTAATGGTTACGGTCAATGATAAAGAATACACTCCAAAAGAGTATGTTGAGCAGGTTCTGAAAATAAATCCGGATGATTATTTCAGCTTTATGTCAACTAAATCGCAAACCTGTAACCAAAAAGGCGAGTTGGTTGAGCCGGATAACTGGTGGCATTGCAAAGATTATTACAACGTGAAACTGGATGATTTTCTGAGCATTTTTAAAAATGCTGTTAAAAATGGTTATACTATTAGTTTTTGCGGTGATGTCAGCGAGCCCGGGTATGACAGATATGCTGAAGTAGGTATTATTCCCACTTTCGATATTCCGCCGGAATATATCAACGAAGATTCGAGAGAGTACCGTATTAATAATAATTCCACGAACGATGACCATTGTCTGCACATAGTCGGTTATCTCGAAAACGAAAATGGCTGGTGGTTCTTTATCAAAGATTCAAGTTCCAGCGGCTTTGACGGACCCAATAAAGGTTACCGCTTTATACATGAAGATTATATAAAATTAAAAATACTGACAATCCTTGTTTACAAGTATGGGGCGAAGGAGGTTTTGGATGAGATTATTAAATAGTGTCTGTCCATAAAGCCGGCAAAAATCAAAAAAAATAAATATATTGCTCATTTTAACCCCCCTGTTTCCCCCCTTAAATGGGGAATTATTGAATTTATTTTTTTGATTTTTGCCGGCTTCAGTAGTTTAAAGACGGACATTAAATAGTCTTGAGTTTGACACGATTTTAGGCTAATCAGCAGGTTACGAGGCACATAAAAATTTGCCGGTGCTCTACACTCTACTGTAAGTATTTGATTAACTTGTTTTTAGGGATTAAATTCGGGATTTTTGATAACCCAAGCTT
>JADHVR010000057.1 GCA_016783885.1 Bacteroidales bacterium | reverse complement strand
ACTCAAATACTGAACATATAACCCCATCAATAAAGATGGGAAAAACAAATTTGGCAAAAAGAAGGGAAGCGTTTAATTTTACTTAGAACTTGCAGGAAGTAAAAAATAGAAAAAAGGCCAATTGTAATCACACCAGTTACAAACTTCAAGGTACGGGGGCGGGGAACTTCATGGTGCGGGGTGATATATTGCGAAAACTTAAGAAGAGATTTACATTCTCATTAAGTATAAAAATATTTCAAAAATATTTTGACAATTTAGAATAATAAAATATATCTTTGCACCCTTAAAATTAACAAGCGAAAGTAGCTCAGCTGGTAGAGCACGACCTTGCCAAGGTCGGGGTCGCGGGTTCGAATCCCGTCTTTCGCTCTAACTTAGTCTCTCAAACGCGGGAGACATTTTTTTGAAAGGCTGCCCGGGTGGTGGAATTGGTAGACACGAGGGACTTAAAATCCCTTGGCCGTAAGGCCGTGCGGGTTCAAGTCCCGCCCCGGGTACTTATAAAGGGTGTTATATTTGATGACGCCCTTCTGTTTTTTAAATTCCATTCTGTATATTATCCTTATTTTTGCAAATTATGCATTTATGAATTTGTTGCTTCCTGTAAACTCAACATTAAATAACAATTAACATATAACTTCTCCTGCATGAAACAAAAACCACGTCTAAGCTTCTGGCAAATATGGAATATGAGTTTCGGATTTTTAGGAATTCAATTCGGATTTGCTTTGCAAAATGCCAATGTCAGCCGGATATTTGAAACTCTCGGAGCTAATGTTGAAGATATACCGATCCTCTGGATTGCCGCACCGGTAACAGGATTAATTATTCAGCCCATTATCGGGCACATGAGCGATAATACCTGGGGAAGACTGGGAAGAAGACGCCCATACTTTTTAGTTGGTGCTATTCTTGCTTCCATTGCTTTATTAATTATGCCCAATTCCCCTGTATTATGGGTAGCAGCAGGTATGCTGTGGATAATGGATGCTTCGATTAATATTTCAATGGAACCTTTCAGGGCGTTTGTCGGGGATATGCTTCCATCTGACCAGCGAACAAAAGGTTTTGCCATGCAAAGTTTTTTTATCGGAACAGGTGCAGTAGTAGCTTCGGCTTTACCTTATATAATGACTAATTGGTTAAATATTGCAAACACCGCCCCGGAAGGACAAATTCCACCATCAGTAAAATATTCTTTTTATATCGGGGGTGCAGTTTTCATTGTTGCTGTGCTTTGGACGGTGCTCAGGACAAAAGAATATTCTCCCGAAGAAATGAAAGAGTTCCATGAAGAAGAGGCTGATTTAAAACAAAACATTACAGAAACCGATGAAATACTTCCTGCTTCAAGATTTTTAAAAAGCAGCATATTTTGGATAATTGCAGGCGCAATCTTATCATACCTGGTTTACTATTTTGAGCTCGATGCAGAATTGTATATTCTTGGATTTGGATTATTAGTTTTTGGAATAGTACAAATAATTACAGGAAGCTTAATCGGAAAAGGAAAAAATAAAAACGGTTTTGTGGTCGTAATTAATGATCTGTTTAAGATGCCGGCTACAATGAAGCAGCTTGCTGTTGTCCAGTTTTTCTCGTGGTTTGCCTTGTTTGCCATGTGGATTTATACTACAGCAGCGGTTACAAGTCATATTTATGGTACAGACGACTCAGGTTCAGAATTATATAATGAGGGGGCTAACTGGGTAGGGATTATGTTTGCCGCTTATAATGGTTTTGCCGCGATTGTTGCATTTTTGCTTCCTGTGTTGGCAAAATTGACAAACAGGAAGGTCACTCACATGATTTCCCTTATTGCCGGAGGACTTGGATTAATCTCTCTCTATTTCTTTAAAGACCCTAATCTTCTTATTATATCAATGTTGGGTGTTGGACTGGCATGGGCAAGTATTCTTGCAATGCCTTATGCTATATTAACCGGTTCATTGCCTCAACATAAATTGGGAACCTATATGGGTATTTTCAATTTCTTTATAGTAATTCCTCAAATATTAGCAGCAAGTATTTTAGGGTTTTATATCAGGCATATTGCCGAAGGTCATGCCATTTATGCTTTGATATTAGGTGGGATTTCAATGATCATAGCTGCTTTCTTAACGCTATTTGTAAAAGATGTTGATGATCCGAATAGATAAATTGTTGAATTGCTGAATTGTTAAATTGAATTTATTCTTTTCCTGAACACGCTAAGTCGAGACTGGACTGTGTGTAAGCGACTTAGCTTGTTGAAAACGTAATTCCCGACAAAGCAAGTCTCCTGCCCGTAAAATTCCTACCTCGACTGGCTGTGTCTTGCAACCATGCTCTGTCAGAAAGCCAAGTTGCTTGTTACTAAAGTTTCATTTTAATGGATATAATTTTTTTTCTCCAATACTCTATATCCAAGAGCAGATATTTTCATTGGTTTATGGCAGGAAAATTCAATTAATTGGTTTTTAAAAATGTCTTTATATGTCCCATTAAGTTTCTTGCATTTGAAATAAAATTCTTGTTCGTTGTACGACAAATTCAGGATAATCATAATTTGGTCTTTTCCTTGTGTCCTCGAAAAAGCAAGGATGTTTTCAGGTGCATCGGTTTCGATAATGTTAAAATCAGCATTCCACAGTGCAGGATTTTTTTTCTTTAGTTGAGTAAGCTTTTGATAAAGCCTGCTCATTTTATCTTCCTTCCATTCAATCTCATCCTTATCAAAAAATTTCAACCTACGGTAATTACCGGCTTCCTGTCCGCTGTATATTAATGGGATTCCGGGCAATGTAAAAGTAAGGACAGTTAAAGGTTCCAGAAAATAATGAAGCCTTTCTTTTGCTGATCCCTGCCAGGAATTTTCATCATGGTTGCTTGTAAAATTTAAATATGCTGAGTTTGCCGGTAAAGAATCAAATTCATTCTTTGCAATTTGGATTAAATCACTTGCGTTGATCTTTCCTGCTGCAACATTATTCATAGCATGGAGCAATTTCCAATTATATATAGAATCAAAAGCATATTCCAGCAAATCATGGTTCTCCGATTCGGCAAGCATAAAAAGGGGTTTGACTTTTTCTAATTCTAATCTTGCCTTGTTCCAGAATAATGTTGGAACCAAATGAGCCATATCACATCGAAAGCCATCGATATTTGTTTCCCTGATCCAGAATTCCATTTGTCCGATCATTTTATCCCAAAGCTCAGGATTATTATAATTCAAATCAATCACGTCTTCCCACTTAGGAAAAGGGGGTTTAAAGTTTCCTTGCTCATCCTTTGTATAAAAATCAGGATGATCTTTGGTCCAATGATGATCCCAGGCGGTATGGTTGGCTACCCAGTCGATAATGACATACATTCCCAGTTTATGGATTTTGACAACAAGGCTTTTAAAATCATCAAAAGTTCCGAACTCAGGGTTTATTGCCGCGTAATCACTAGTTGAATAATAGCTGCCGAGAGTTCCTTTCCTGTTTTTTTCGCCGATTGGATGAACAGGCATAAACCAAAGAATGCCAACTCCAAGTTCCTTTAAGCGTGGAAGATGGTTCTCAAATTCTTTTATTGTTCCGCTTTTTGTGTATTGACGGAGGTTGACCTCGTAGATTGTGAGGTTTTTACTCCAATCGGTATGATTTACTTTGCTCTTTGTCATGAAATATTATTCTTGATTTTTTCAACCAGACAGGTTATGCAAACACATAATCCGGCGTTCAACCTGTCAGGTTAAGTAGCTTTTATATGTTTGCTTATATTACTTAATTTGTTGTTTGATAATAGATAATCATTCACACTATTATTTAAATCCAAGTTTGTCAAAAGTAAGTACTTTTGATAAATGAGGATAAAATTCAATATTCAGGTGATATTGATAAATTAAAGGAGATGCGATAAAATGATAGAGATTGCATTTAGTTCTTCCTTTAAAAGAAGTTTATTAATAATGGAAAAAGAACTATTTTGCTATTGTGATTTCATATCCTTTAGTAATAAGTAAGTCAGCCATAGGTTTTAACAACTGCACCATTTTATGCTCTTGTTCTAAAGTTGCCCAGCGCACTTCATCCATAACTTCTTTGCCGCGGGCATCCTTTGAATGTTTTTCTTTGGTTTCAAGGTAGGTAAGTTCTATAAATATTCTCAGGTCAATATGCTCGGCTTTTATTGCATATAAACCATCAACTATAAGCATATCTACCTGGCTGAAATCCGTAGTAAGCCGGTCCACCTGTTCTGTTACCAGATCAACGCATGGCATTTCCGACACACGGTTATTTTTGAAGTCATCAATATTCTTTTGAATCGCTTTCCAGTCATACTCATTATAACCAACTACATTTTCAATTCCATGTTTCGCCCGCCATTCCCTTCTTTCGAGTGGATGAGTTTTATAATAATTATCGGTATGCAATGGTTTGGCAAATATGCCATGTTTTCTTAAGCCTTTGGCTATGACATGAGCCAGTTCGGTTTTGCCCGAACCCGATTCGCCGGAAATTGCTACGATAAATTTATCTTTTTTGTTTGGCAGGATTTTCTTTATAATTATTTTGCCTGCCTTTTTATGTTTTTCCTGAATTAATAAAATATCACCAAGCATATTTTCAAAGTTAAGAATTTTTAGTTTTGTTATAAATATTTATTTCCCTTATTTCGTCATGATTCAAAATATATGAATTCCCTTTAACACTAATTTCAACTTTTCTTTTTAATTCATTATTCTGCCTGATAATGATTGAGTTTTTTAAAACTGTGCAAAAATATCGGACACTTTTAAAATTAAAGTTAAACTCTATCGATCGCCAATGGTCAGGTAAATGAGGTTCAAATTTCACAATATCAAATTTCAGGTTTAAACCTGCATAAGATTGTAGAGCAATTAATACTGTTCCTGCCATTACACCTGCATGAATGCCTTCGCCGGTTGTTCCACCCTGAACATCGGTATAATCACTAATTAGTGCATCTACGTATAATTCCCAGCTAAGTTTTTTATCATTGATCATATTTGCCAACTGAGCATGGACAACCCGGCTGAGAGTGGAACCATGTGAGGTGCGCCGTAAGTAATATTCAAGGTTTTTTGAAAGATAATCTTCTGAAAGGTGAGAACCTAAATTGTTAAGTATTTCTGTTACATCTTTTTCATTTAGATTATAAAATGTCATGAGTGTATCAGCCTGTTTAGCTACTTTGTAATTATCTGCTGATTTTCCTTCGGCTTTTAACAGCCTGTCCATACGGTAGATATTCTTATATTTTTCGCGGTAATAATCCCAGTCAAGCTCTTTTAAATCAAAATAACCATCGTATTGAGACAGGATATCATCGGAAATGACGATATTCATTTTTTTTGTAATATCTTCCCAATAATTAATTTCATTATTCGCTAATTGGATTTTATCTCTGACCGCAGGATCAATAAAGTCCAGCATTTCAAAAGCCTTTTTAAACATCCATACTGCCATAAGATTTGTGTAGGTATTGTCTTTTAATCCTCCTTCTTTGCTACCCGGATATTTTTCATGAAACTCATCCGGTCCCATTACATTTTTAATCTCATACTTGCCTGTTTGAGGATTTAATTTGGATTTACTTGCCCAGAAACGACAGATTTCGAGGAACATCTCTGCTCCGTATTCATTTATAAAATCAATATCATCTGTTACATGATAATATTGCCAGATGTTGTATGCAATTGCAAGTGAGACATGTCGCTGGAGAGAGCTGTAATCGTCTCCCCATTTTCCGGTAAGCGGATTCAGGTGGACAACCTGCGTTTCTTCCCTGCCATCGCTACCACTTTGCCAGGGAAACATCGCTCCTTCACAGCCATGCTCCTTTGCATATTCCTTTGCCTTATTGAGCCTTCGATATCTGTACATCAGAGCAGCTTTAGCCACTTCTTTAAAATGGATATTATAAAAAGGCAATATGAATAATTCATCCCAGAAAATATGACCCCGGTAAGCTTCCCCATGTAACCCGCGTGCAGTTATACTTGCATCTATGTTCCAGTTATTTGGCGACAAAGAAACCATTAAGTGGTACAGATGCATCCTGATGAGTTTTTGAGCCAGGCGGTCGCCTTCAATCTTAATATCTATTTTATCCCAGATATCTCTCCATTTCTTTTTACTCTTTGTGTATATTTCTTCAAATGAACCGGATGATTCAATCAGGCTCTTTGCGTCCTCCAACGGATTTATGCTATCCCATTCTTTAGAGGAAAAAATCGAAACGATCTTTTCCACTTTATAAGTGCTGTTTTTTTTAACGTGAGTGCCAAATCGGGTATAAACAGCGCCCGGTTCAGTATAGTGATTGGCATCCGGATCAATCTCGTTGTTGTTAATGTAAACCTTAATTTTAGCTGATTGAGCAATTGAGATATTAGATTGAGTTGTTTTAACCTCGATGAATGAAATATTATCCTTGTTGCCTTCTTTGTAAGGATCAAGATGCTTTTGGTTTAACTGCCGGTAACGGGAAACTCCGTCATTAATAATTGCTCCGTTTAAACCTGATTCTATGGTTATATGATCTGAATAATTAAGAGGAGTTATCTCATAAGAAATCCCGGCAAGGTGTGGATTGTCCATAGAAGCAAACCTCTTTGATTTTATAAGGGTTTCCCTTCCATCTTCACCTTTAATTATTGATTTCCTGATAAGCAATCCTGTTTTGAAATCCAGTTTTCTTTCAATATCCAATACTTCAACTTTGTTCAGGTCTGTTTGATTATCCAACCCGATGTTAAATTTAATCGGTAACCAATTCGGGCAATTAACGAAATCTTCATTTTCGATATCTCTGTCACCTACTTTTGAAACCAGCCTGTTATATATCCCGGCTATGTATGTTCCCGGATAATTGAACTCATTGGCATCCGTTTCTTCAAAAGCGCCTCTTGTTCCGAAATAACCATTGCCAACCGTTAACAAAGTTTCTCTTGTTTTTTCCTTTTCAGGAATATAGTCTGAATAAGTAATACTCCAGTTATCTTCTTCCAATCCCTTACTAAACCAATTTTTTAGTCCGGCAAAACCTATTTCAGCAATATCTTCAACAACTATATCCGCACCTTTGGTTTTTAATTCCTTTTTATTATTCTCACGGGCAATACCGAGAACAAGTCCAAAATTACCGCTTTTCCCAGCCTGAACACCTGAAACGGCATCTTCGACAACAACAGCTTTATCGTAAGAAATACCAAGATTATCAGCCGCTGTGGTAAAAATATCCGGTTCGGGTTTTCCATTCAATCCCATTTCAGCAGAAACAACTCCGTCAACCCTTGTTTCCATCATTTCAAGAAGTCCTGATTTTTCCAATACCGCCTTGCAATTTTTACTTGAGGAAGCTACGCCTACTTTAATTTCTTTATTAATTAATTCCCTGATCAATTCAACTGTGGATTCAAAGATTTCAACCCCATCTTTTTCCAATACTTCGTTAAAAGCCTGGTTTTTCCTGTTTCCCAGTCCGCAAATGGTTTCTTTGCCGGGTTGGTCTGCCGGATCGCCAAAAGGAATATCAATCCTCCTTGATTGAAGAAATGATTTTACTCCTTTATATCTGGGTTTTCCGTCAACATAAGGCAGGTAGTCATTTTCATGAGTGAATTCCCTGAAAGGTTCATTATATTTTTTTTCTCTTTCTTTAAGATATTCGTCGAACATTTTTTTCCATGCAGCGCTGTGCACGAGAGCTGTTTTGGTGATTACACCGTCGAGATCAAAAATTACTGCTTCGAAATTGTATTTTTTCATAAATTATTTTAAATGTTCCGCACCTCCGGCGCGGGATTACAAACTATTTTTATTTATCTACCAACCTTTTGCCCCTAATGGGGCTATTTACAATATCATCTCATTAATCATACTAATCAAATTTTTCTGAATCAGATTTTAAACTCCGACAGGAGTTCAACCTTGGTAGAAAAATGTTAAGGAACGTGGATTTCGCTCCAGAGGAGCGTAACAAAAATTTCCCATCAAATAGAAATCCAGTAATATGCACAAGGTTTAATTACCATTTGATTTTTCTTATCAAAAGTAATATTACGTCCTAACATATCTTTACGGGTATTTTTCGTCAATATATCTACATCTGTTGAAATCTCTTTTTCTGATAAATTATTTAGAACAAGAACTTTTTCATTTTTGCAGTTTCTGATATAAGATAAAACTTCAGGTATCTTATTTCCATCTTTATCGAACATATCCACCCATTCAATGCCACCTCTTCCAAAACACTTAAATTGATTTCTTGTATTAACCATTTTTTTAACCTGGCAGAAAACGTGTGATGATAAAGAATCAGGATTTTGTAATTCTTTTTCAACCATCTCCCAATCAATCTTTCCTCTTACCAAAAATCTTGTATCATCTTTACCTGTTAATTTTATCATCTCCTTATAATATTCCTCATCATTCAGCTTGCCGAATTCATCCCCATAATAAATAATAGGTGTGCCAGGCAAAGTAAGCATAATGGAATAAGCCAAAGCAATTTTTTGCGGATTTCTGTCAAACAATTCAGAAAGCCTTGCCGATATCCCCTGTCCCAGCCTGAAGTTCCACTCAGGTTTATGACAATAATTTTCATGGATATATTTCCTGTCTTCTTCTGATACATAAACCAGTTCAAGGCTCAATTCATCATGGCATCGTAAAAACGTAAACCATTGAGCAGTATCAGGAATAACAGGCGTTACGGAAGTACTTAAAATGGATTCAACCGGTTTTTTGCTTTGTGAAGCCAGCGATTTGAACATTTGCGGCATTAATGGAAAATGGTAACCAGCGTTACACTCATCGCCATTGCCAAAATACTTAACAACCTCATAAGGTTTCTGGCATGCTTCTGCCAAAAGCAAAGTGTGTGGTCTGACATAATCCAGAACAGCCCTGAAAAATTTGACAACAGTATGGGTTTTCGGAAGATTTTCGCAATCCGTTCCTTCTTCTTTCCAGAGATATGGAATTGCATCTGCCCTGAAACCATCCACTCCCTGTATGAGCCAGAAAAGAAAATTACGGGTCATCTCTAAAAGAACCCGCGGATTCCGGTAATTCAAATCAGGCTGGAATTCAAAGAAACGATGAAAGAAATACCATTCGCCGTCTTTTTCCCAGTTGCTTTCACACAATCCTTTAAAAATGATACGTGCGTCTTTATACCGGTTTTTATCCTTTGACCAGATATAATAATCTCTGTAAGGGTTGTCCGGTGATCTTCGGGATTCCTGAAACCATGGATGTTCTTCGGATGTATGATTTATTGCAATGTCAAAAATTACCTTTATCTTCCTGCTATGTGCTTCTGCAAGGAAATCTCTGAAAACCTTCCTTTGTTCTTCAACGGAAGATTCTTCAGACAGTCCTAATAAATCAGTCCTTATCTTATCATAATTTCTGATATCAAAGCCGGCGTCCTTCATCGGGGAATCTAAAATTGGCAACAACCACAGGCAATTAACTCCCAGGTCATGCAAATAATCCAGCTTATTTTTTAATCCTGAAAAATCTTTATTAAATAAATCAACATACAACGAATAAACTACAATATCTTTATACCACTCAGGTTGATGTGATTCAAATTGTAACTTATGCTTTGTATCCTCTATCTCATTGATAAACTTTTCGAGCATGGATAAAGGATAATCCGGATAAAGTTCGCTCCAGTATTTTGATAACAAATCGAATAACTGCATAAAATAAGTATGTTATAGAATGTGGCAAAGATAAATATTATACAAATTTAAAAATGCTGGAACAAAAAGTAAATAAGAAGGAAATAATAAGCAACCGGTATAGATGTTTTGATCTTTCATGTTTTTGATATGTTGGTTTCTGTAAAATTACATGTTTCTTTTGTAATCTTATTTCAATTATATTCTCCTTTGATTTGTGTGTACACGGTAGCTCCAGAGAAGGATAATTTTTCCCGTTTGTGGATTTAGTCGCCAGACTTTTCCCCCGCTGGCGGGGGTTAGGGGGATAGAACTCACCACTCTGTATCCCATCTCTTTTTACAAATATTTAGTTAATTCATCCTGTTTTTGATATATACCATCCGACATATATTAAAAAAGGCTGCCTTGAAAAAAGCAGCCTTTTTTAAGCTCTCGATCAATTAAACAAAAATTAATTTACTTTAAGCATCCTCTTTGTAGAGATCACCTTACCATTAAGCTTAAGCCTGTAAAAATACATACCGGGATCGGCATTTTTTCCATTGGTTAGCTTGCCATCCCAATTAAGGTTATGCTGTCCTGCTATTTGCTGTTCATTAATTAGTGTTTGAATTTTCTGACCCATTATATTTATTATATTCAATTCCACATCGGAAGATTCAGCAAGTACATAACTTATAGTAGTTTCCGTACTGAACGGATTGGGATAGTTTTGAGCTAAAGCATCATTGGTTTCAACCGACCCTATATCAATTCCTGTCATCGGATCGCCAATTGTTAAAGCCTTGATACAGAAATTACCGGTATTTTGGTAACCGGATGGATCGTCATAATAATAGAAATCATCCCAGCCTTTACCACTGTTGTAATAACTTTCTTCAGGATTGGCAGTAGAAGGAACAATAGTTTTTGAACCACCACCAAGCAGAACCGGAACTATAGAAGTTCTGTCATAGGCATGACCTCCGTCAGACACGTATAGGTAAACGTAAAAGTCGTCACCCTGCGTAAATACAATAGAATCATTAAGGTCAACCGTATGGAGTCCTGAATAATCTATATGACCTGATTGAGAAATCATTTCATCATACAAATCCGTTCCGTCGAAATTATCATAGATCTTAATTGTAAAGTCAACATCATGCACAGATGTAAAGAAGCTTACTGATGTTACGGTCTCCATGCCTGTAATTGTAAATGCATTAAAGGCTTCTGTAATATCTTCCTTTGTATCTCTCCAGCCATGATAGTCGTGATAATAAACATTATCATACTGCCAGTGCTCAGTGTTTTGGAACGACACTGCACCCATTTCCGGTTGTTGTCCTGCCCATTTATCGTAGTATGAAATCCAGAAATAACCGCCGTAACCCCAGCCGGACCCCCAGCTATTTTTACATAACCAAGCGCCGGGATCGGGTGCATCTGTTACAAGATCATCATCCCAACCTATAATAGCGATTGAATGATTAGGCTCAAGTGCACTTGAATGCGGCTGCCAGTGTTCATATTCCGCATTTATGAAAGAACTGTTATAACACATACAGGTTGCCATTACACCTTCGGACATAATTTTTGATTTTACAAAATCAATATTTTCCAGGTTCTCTCCTACTATGTACCATTCAATATCTCTTGGATAATACAGGCTATAACTTGTATCGAACCTTGCAGGGGCAGAAGGATACCAATTATCATCATATTCAGTACCATCGTTAGCCGCAGGGCTGTAAACAGCGCCGTCTCCCCTGGTAGTATAAGCTGATGAAACGCGATAATCACCACCGTAATGAACTTCCAGTCCCTGTCCGTTATTAAACGGCGGGTCAAGATCCTGGTTGTAATACTCGTTGAATCCGTTCCACCAATCTAAGTGATATTCAGCCAGGTTAGGCTCATCATCATCCAATGTATCAATCCAATTGCCGTTCATCAGCAGGTTTCCTTCAATGGCTGCCATAGTGCCATGTGCCCAGCATGTTCCCCCTGTTTGATGCTTTACAGAAGTAACATAATCAATACCATTAAAATCACGGAGGTCAAATGATGATGGCATTCCGGCAGGTTCGCCTGTTAATGCTTTGATACAGAAATTTCCGGTATTTTGAAAACCGGATGGATCGTTATAATAATAGAAATCAACCCAGCCTTTGCCACTGTTGTAATAACTTTCTTCAGGATTGGCAGTAGAAGGAACAATAGTTTTTGAACCACCGCCAAGCAAAACAGGAACCTCGGAAGTTCTGTCGTAAGGAATACCTCCTTCCGATAAATACAGGTAGATATAGAAGTCATCCCCCGAAGGAATATTTACGGAATTATCAAGGTCAATTGTATGAAATCCGCAATATTCAATTGTTCCTGATTTTGATGATAATTCGTTTTCGAGTTCCGTACCGGTAAAATCATCAAATATCTTTATTGTATAATCAATATTATTACCTGCAACAAAAATGTCAACTGCTACAATTGTTTCATTCTTAGCTGCCGTAAAAGCATTAAAAGCTTCAGTTGCAAAAGTCAGGGTGTCGCGCCAGCCATGGTAATCGTGGTAATAGATAGTATCGTACGGTTCATATTCCACGTTCTGGAAAGAGATAGCGCCCATTTCGGGATTCTGGCATGCATGTTTGTCATAATACGAAATCCAGAAATAGCCGTTATTTCCCCACCATGTTCCCCAACTGTTTTTACAGAGCCAGGCTCCGTCTCCCGGTGCGCCCTGAACAACACGGTTATTATCCCATCCGATAATTGCTATAGAATGATTAGGGTCATAAGTACTTGAAGCCGGCTGGTAATGTTCGTATTCCCCATTTATAAAAGAACCGTCGTAACACATACATGTTGCCATAACACCTTCTTCCATGACCTTAGTTTTTATGAGATCTATATTTTGCAGATTCTCACCGGCAATATACCATTCAACATCTTTTGGGAAATAATAATGATAACCTGTATCATACCTTGTTGGAGGCGTGTTATATGACTGACCGTCAATATCTCTGACAGACCCGTCACCTCTGGACATGTAGGCTGTAGATACCCGGTAATCACCACCGTAATGTACTTCCAGACCCTGTCCGTTATTAAACGGAGGATCAAGGTCCTGGTTATAATACTCGTTAAAACCGTTCCACCAGTCTAAATGATATTCTGCAAGGTCCGGTTCACCGATCTCTCCTGCTGCTGCCCAGTTGCCTGTCATCAACAGGTTGCTTTCAATAGCTGCCATTGTACCAAATGTCCAGCATGTTCCTCCCGTCTGGCTTTTAACCGAAGTAACATAATTATTTCCGTTGTAATCCCTTAAATCGAATGTTTCGGGAAGCTGAGCAAAAACAACTGCCGAAACAATAACTGATAAAATAATAAAAGATAATTTCTTCATAATTTTGTATTTTTACATTAATATATATATTTCAGACAAATGTAGAAATAAATTAGTTGCATTGAAGTTTTTTTCTAAATTTGACATAAATTTTAACAACCATGAATATGTCTGATACATTTAAAATTGGTATTTCAATTTTATTTTTTAGTTTATTGATTATTATTAAACCTGTTGATGCTCAAAATGAAATACCTGCAGATTTCTGCATTTCACAGGAAGAATATAAACTTTACAACCTGATAAATGAATACAGGAAGGCTTTGAATTTGCCAAAAATACCTCTTTCCAGATCGCTTTGTTTTGTAGCGAAACAACATATTACTGATTTAATTCAAAATAAACCCGACACTAATATCTGTAATTTTCATAGCTGGTCGGACAAAGGCAACTGGAGAGCATGCTGTTTTGAAAAAGAAATAAAAGATAAATCGTGCATGCAGGATAAACCAAAAGAAATAACGAATTATCCGGGAACAGCCTTTGAAATAGTTTATTGGGAAAACAAAGAAGCCAATGCTGATAAAGCCTTTGACCAGTGGCGTGAAACGACTGCTGCAAGGTCGGTTGTCACAAATTTTAAAGGATGGGAAACTTATTCGTGGAATGCCCTTGGCATTGGCATAAAAAAAGGCTTTGCAATTGCCTGGTTTGGAGAAGAATCAGATGTTGAAAAAGTTACCAAAATCTGTGGAACACAAACTGAGATAATAAATGAACCGCCTGTAAAAGATGATGAGCCAAGAGTAATTTCAGCAAGTTCGGGCAGATATTATATTATCTTCGGGAGTTTCAACTCGCTTAATGATGCCAGGAAAGAGGTAATGAAATATATCGAAAATGGGTTCAATAAGGCAAAAATTATTTCAAAAGACAATAAGTTCAGAATTTCCCTTTCGGACTACCCGACAAAAGAATCGGCATCAAAAGCTAAAAAAGAATTGCCTGTTAGATATAAAGATGCGTGGATAATGCCTTTTTAATTTACCTGACCGTCCATACGGACATTCAGGCGGGCGATTTTAGAGTTAAATATTTTCCCCCTGGGGAAATACAAAGGGGGTTTTTTTGGATTTAATTGATCTTACGGAATCTTATTCCCGATAATTATCGGGATGGAAGAGTCTGATTGAGTACATTTTTCATTGTTATTCCAATCTCAGCCGGCGATTCAACGACATGTACTCCACAATCTTTTAAAATTTTCTTTTTAGCTTGCGCTGTATCGTCCTTACCTCCAATAATAGCACCTGCATGACCCATAGTTCTGCCTTTAGGAGCAGTAGCTCCGGCAATAAAGCTGACAACAGGTTTAGTACCGTTTTCCTTTATATATTGGGCTGCTTCGGCTTCCATATTCCCTCCAATCTCTCCAATTAAAACTATTCCCTCTGTATCCGGGTCATTCATAAATAATTCAATAGCGTCTTTTATAGTTGTGCCGATAATCGGGTCGCCTCCAATACCAATAGCAGTTGACTGTCCGAGTCCTAATTTTGTAAGCTGATCAACGGCTTCATAAGTTAAAGTTCCTGATCGTGAAACTATACCAATACTTCCAGGTGAATGAATATATCCCGGCATTATCCCGACTTTGGCTTCACCGGGGGTAATCACTCCGGGGCAATTGGGTCCTATAAGCCGGCAATCCTTATCCTTGAGGTACTCCTTTACCTTTACCATATCCTGAACAGGAATCCCTTCTGTAATACAAACAATTATTTTTATCCCTGCATCTGTCGCTTCCATAATGGCGTCAGCAGAAAATAAGGGTGGCACAAATATAAGTGATACATTAGCGCCGGCTTTCTTAACAGCTTCTTCAACAGTATTAAAGACAGGTCTGTCTAAATGTGTTTGTCCGCCTTTTCCGGGAGTTACCCCACCAATAACATTTGTTCCGTATTTAATCATCTGGCTGGCATGAAAAGTTCCTTCCCTTCCTGTAAAGCCTTGTACAACGACCTTTGAATCTTTATTGACTAATATACTCATTTACTTCTGTTTTATTTTCAGAAATGTGCAAATATAAATGTTTTGACTTTTATCTTTAAAATAATTAATAATTTTGTTTGAATTAATAACCCATAATATCCATAGGTATAATGAATCCAATAACTATAAACCACGACAAAACTGAAACTATTTGTGCTTTGGCTACTCCTCACGGATCAAGTGCAATAGCAATTATCAGGATTTCAGGACCGAAATCTATTGAAGTATGTGAGAAAATATTTAAAGCTAAAAACAAAAAAATAAAACTTTCAAAGGTAAATTCTCACACAATTCATTTTGGGAATATCCTTAAAGATTTAATCGTCCTCGATGAAGTATTGGTTAGCGTTTTCAGGGCGCCCAATTCATACACCGGAGAAGATTCGATCGAGATATCCTGCCATGGATCGGCATACATTCAGCAAAAAATAATTGAATTATTAATTAAAAATGGTCTCAGGCTGGCTAAGCCGGGTGAATTTACATTACGCGCTTTTCTTAATGGAAAATTTGATCTGTCGCAAGCAGAAGCCGTTGCCGATTTAATTGCTTCGCATTCCAAAACTTCGCACGAACTGGCTCTTAATCAGATGAGGGGCGGATTTTCCAATAAAATAAAACAGTTGAGACAGCAATTGGTGAACTTCGCCTCATTAATTGAACTGGAACTTGACTTCAGCGAAGAAGATGTTGAGTTTGCCGACAGGAAGGAACTCAAAAACCTGCTAACAAATCTTAAAATAGAAATAAGTGCACTCCTTGATTCATTTAAACTCGGTAATGTTCTTAAAAAAGGTATTCCTGTGGCTATCGTAGGTCAACCGAACGTGGGCAAATCAACCCTGCTGAATGCCATACTTAACGAAGAAAGAGCTATTGTATCGGAAATTCCCGGAACTACACGTGATGCTATCGAAGATACAATAATAATAAAAGGTGTTTCCTTCAGGTTTATTGATACTGCCGGACTAAATGATTCAACCGATAAAATCGAAAAAATAGGAATTGAACGCACTTATGAAAAAATTGACCAGGCAAAAATTATTTTGTATGTTTTTGATGTTAGTAAAACAAACTATGAAGAAATAAAAATCACATTACAGGAATTCAAAGATCATATTGACCAATTGCCTGAAGGATTATCACAAGATAAAAAATTCATACTCATTGCCAACAAAACCGACCTTCTCGTTGAAGCTCCCAAAGGATTCAGGTCGATGGTTGAAATGGAGTGCATTTTTGTTTCGGCTAAACGTAAAGAAAACATAAACCTGATCGTGGAGAGTCTGTCAAAATATGTTGAAAGTGAAAATATAACGGATGCGACTATCGTATCCAATACACGCCATTATGAAGCCCTCAGCAAATCATTAGAAGCTATTGAAAGTATTGAAAAAGGATTCAGTGAAGGACTACCATCCGATCTGATAGCTATAGATATCAAAACTGCCCTGCATCACCTTGGAGAAATAACAGGAGAGATAACAACCAACGAGATTTTGGATAATATTTTTTCTAAGTTTTGTGTCGGAAAGTAATAGCCATAAGCTAACGATAAAAATTTTATTATACAACTCAAATGCAATTACAAGTTATTCAAAAGAAAATTTATGAATTGAGAGGGCAAAAAGTAATGTTAGATTTTGACCTTGCAGAACTTTATGAAGTTGAAACTAGAGTGTTAAAACAGGCAGTAAAACGAAATCTGGACATTTTTCCTGATGACTTCATGTTTGAACTTACACGGGATGAATGGAAACTTCTAACATCACAATTTGTGATGTTTGAAAAGGGACAGGGAAAAGGGAAATACCCCAAATATTTACCTTTTGCCTTCACCGAACATGGAGTAACAATGCTTGCCAATACATTAAAAGTTAAACTCCTTTTATTTTCGTAAGAAAAAGTCATAAGATTTTTTTAAATCCATCCCTTTAATTATATTTGCCAATAATTTAAAAACGATTAAAAAATAGCTTAGACAATGTCAAACAAAATAGCATTAATTTCAGGAATTACGGGCCAGGACGGAGCTTACCTGGCAGAATACCTTTTAAAAAAAGGATATATCGTTCATGGTTTGAAGCGGAGGGCATCTTTGTTCAATACCAACAGGATTGACCATTTATACCAGGATCCGCATATCGATAACCGAAATTTCTATCTTCATTACAGCGACCTGACCGATTCAACGAATCTGATCAGGATAATAAGCGACACCAAGCCCGATGAGATATACAATCTTGGCGCAATGTCGCATGTAAAGGTCAGTTTCGACACTCCTGAATATACTGCCAATGCCGATGGTATTGGAGCTTTAAGGATGCTTGAAGCTATCCGCTTTCTCGGACTGACCGAAAAAACAAGATTTTACCAGGCTTCAACAAGCGAACTCTATGGTCTTGTTCAGGAAGTACCACAAAGCGAAAAAACACCCTTTTATCCGCGCAGTCCTTATGCTGTAGCTAAGTTATACGCTTACTGGATATGTGTTAACTATCGTGAAGCGTATAATATTTTTGCCAGTAACGGGATACTGTTTAATCATGAATCGCCGATAAGAGGTGAAACTTTTGTAACACGAAAAATCACAATGGCTGTTGCTAAAATTGCAGTCGGGCTTCAGGAAAAGTTATATTTAGGAAACCTCTCAGCAAGAAGAGACTGGGGCCATGCCAAGGATTATATCAAAGCTATGTACCTTATCCTTCAGCATGACAAACCGGATGATTTTGTAATTTCAACCGGAACTACTACTGAAGTGAGGGAATTTGTCAGAATGGCATTTGATGAGGTTGGAATTGAAATCGAATTTAAAGGAGAAGGGGAAAATGAAAAGGGGTATATTGTTAAATGCAATGATCCGCAATACCAGCTCGAAACAGGAAAAGAAGTTGTAGCCGTTGATCCTGCTTATTTCAGACCAACTGAAGTGGAGTTATTAATTGGTGATCCTTCCAAAGCTAATAATGAGTTGGGATGGAAGCCTAAATACGATTTAAAAGGATTGGTCAGCGATATGGTTAAATCGGACATCAAATTGGTACATCGGGATAAATACCTGAAAGATGGCGGATATCAAATCATGAGTTATTTTGAGTAACATAATGATGTTATTCGTTATTTGTTATACGTTAAAAGTTAATTGTTAGAGTTCAATTTTACAAAAATGGAAAAAGACAGTAAAATATATATTGCCGGGCACGACGGGCTTGTTGGTAGCAGTATCGTTAAGATATTAAAAAACAAAGGTTACCACAATTTTTTATTCAGGCATTATACAAAATTAGACCTGACAGATCAAAAAGCTACCCAGCAGTTTTTCGGGGAGGAGAAACCGGATTATGTTTTCCTGGCAGCAGCTAAGGTGGGAGGTATTTTTGCGAACAACACTTACAGGGCGCAATTTATTTATGAAAACATAATGATACAAAGCAATATAATTCATGCCAGTTATTTTAATAATGTAAAAAAACTCTTGTTTTTGGGCAGTACATGTATTTATCCGAAACTTGCACCTCAACCTATGAAAGAAGATGCATTACTCACCGATTTTTTAGAATATACAAACGAGCCTTACGCCATTGCCAAGATTGCCGGAATAAAAATGTGCGAATCGTACAACTTGCAGTATGGAACTAACTATATTTCAGTAATGCCAACAAATCTGTATGGATACAACGATAACTTTAACCTTGAGAACTCGCATGTACTTCCTGCACTTATAAGGAAAAATCATCTTTGTAAATGCCTTGAGAATGATAATTTTGATGCTATCAGAAAAGATTTGGGAAAATATCAATCATCACTCAATAGTTCAGCCTCAAATGATGAAATTATTACATACCTTGAAAAGAGCGGAATAAAAAGAGTAAAGCAAAACGATAAATTCAAAGTTGAATTACACGTTTGGGGAACCGGCAGCCCGTTTCGTGAATTCTTATGGGCAGAGGAAATGGCAGATGCTTGTGTGTTTTTAATGGAAAATATTGATTTTAAAGATTTAATTGAAGTAAGTAATATTAAAAACAATGAAATAAGAAATACACATGTAAATATAGGTTCCGGAAAAGAAATCAGGATTAAAGACTTAGCATATCTTGTAAAGGAGATAATTGGGTTTAAGGGGGAAATTAAATTTGACCTAACCAAACCTGATGGCACACCGCGTAAATTAACCGATCCCGGTAAACTACATGCGCTTGGCTGGAGGCATAAGATTGAATTAGAGGAAGGGATAAAATTGGTTTATGAGCATTATATAAAATAAAAAATCCCCCCGAGGAGTCGGGGGGATTTTTTACTGTTTTACAACTTAATGAATTTATCAAGTTTGGACACATCACCATTAGTAATGTTTACCAAATACAATCCTTTACCTAATTCTCTAACATCAAATCTATCAATCAAGCCTGTATCAAAATCCTTATAGCTTTTTTCCAGGATTATTTCACCCTTAGTATTGATTATTGTAATTATTAGTTTATTTCCTTGCAGATTATTTAAGCCAATATTAACATAACTATTTGACGGATTTGGATATATATTATAAGTAAAATTATTATTTTCCATATCATAAACAGAAGTTATAAAATCACCTCCCTCCGTGCCAGAATCATACTCCCCGATATATTCTGTATAAATATTGACAATAACATTTATAGTAGCGTTCGCAGATAATTGTTCAGGAGAATTATCAACAACTTCAATTATTAAAGGATAGTTATTTAATTCAAAATAGTTCAGTTGATATGGATCTGATATCTCTAACTCACCTGTATTCGCATTCAAACCAAATATATTTTTTTCATTTCCCTGTATAATGGAAAATGTTACAGATTGTCCAATATCCGGGTCTGATGCCTGAACTGTCCCTATATCGATTTTATTATTGTTAAGTTCCATTCTAATAAGCTCAGAATTTACATCAACATTAAAGCTTTGCTCAGAAATAACGGGTGGTTCATTCACATCAGTTAAATTAACTGTTACGGTAGCCTGGTCTGTAAGATTTCCCTGTCCATTATCCTGAACTTCCACAGTAAGTGAAAACACAGGATTGGTTTCGTAATCTAAAGCCGAACTGTTGGCGACAGTTATAACACCTGATGTAGAACCTATCTGGAATGCTCCACTTGTATTTCCGCCAGTGATTGTAAATGTTAATGTTTGTCCGTTATCAGGGTCAGTGGCTACTACAGCTCCAACCTGTTGCCCGTTGGGAGTGTTCTCATCAATAGCAAAATTCTGATCCTCGATATTTGGAATTTCGTTAACATCAGTAAGATTAACCGTTATAGTAGCTTGATCTGTAAGGTTACCCAGTCCATTATCCTGAACTTGAACCGTAAGATTAAACACAGGGTTTGTTTCATAATCTAATACTGAACTGTTGGCAACAGTTAGAACACCTGATGTTGAACCTATCTGGAAGGCTCCACTTGTATTTCCAGCGGTGATTGTATAAGTTAAAGTTTGACCGTTATCAGGGTCAGTGGCTATGATAGTTCCAGCCTGTTGCCCGTTGGGAGTGTTCTCATCGATAGCAAAACTCTGATCCTCGATATTCGGAACCTCGTTAACATCAGTTAAATTAACTGTTACGGTTGCCTGGTCTGTAAGATTACCCTGTCCATTATCCTGCACTTCCACAGTAAGTGAAAACACAGGATTGGTTTCGTAATCTAAAGCCGAACTGTTGGCAACAGTTATAACACCTGAAGTTGAACCTATCTGGAATGCTCCACTTGTATTTCCTGCGGTGATTGTATAAGTTAAAGTTTGACCGTTATCAGGGTCAGTGGCTATGATAGTTCCAGCCTGTTGCCCGCTGGGACTATTCTCATCAATAGCAAAACTCTGATCATCTATATTCGGCACCTCGTTCACATCAATTAAATTAACTGTTACGGTTGCCTGGTCTGTAAGATTACCCTGTCCATTATCCTGCACTTCCACAGTAAGTGAAAACACAGGATTGGTTTCGTAATCTAAAGCCGAACTGTTGGCTACAGTCAAAACGCCAGATGTAGAACCTATCTGAAAGGCGTTGCCTGTATTTCCGCTTATAATTGTATAAGTAAGTGTTTGCCCGGCATCCGGGTCAGTAGCCATTACTGTTCCTACAACTTGTCCGTTTGAAGTATTTTCATTAACATTGAAGCTTTGATTATTTATGACGGGAGGATTATTATTTGACTGACCACCTACATAATATTCATAAGAGCCAATATCCCGGATATTTTCCTGAGGTACCAAAATACTATCTAAATCAACAAAATAATCACTATAATCATATCCTGTATTTTTGCAAGGTGAGTTTTCTATTATCCTGAAATCACCATTTTGCCAATCTTCAAATCCAAAAATCGTTCCCCAACTACTTACATTACCTTCTTCTGTTATATTATGATCATTTACAATAGGTGTTGAATTAAATAAAATTGGATAACCTGACTTCATTGCAACAGCATTATTCCTTACATATCCACCCTCTGTACCACTTAATAGTATCCCCCAACTTGCATCCATGTTACAAATAAATGTATTGTTGTAAATATTTGCATAATCGTTTCTAGGTACAAAATTACAACCCGAAACCGAATCAATAAGATTGTAATAGAAGTCAACACTATCAACTTCTATATGAGCAACACCAACCGGAGTACATCCTATTTCATATCCCCTACCTAAAAATTTATTATATGCAATTTCAACATAATGAGATTGTGAAAAATATAAACCGGCCCCACCATTTGCTTCTACTGTATCTTTAGGTGGATATATTATGTTTCCAATGACCTTTCCTCTTACAGGTGTATGACCTGTATTTCCATATATAAAACAAAACTTATTTCCAGTATATCTCCTATCAAGAATATTGTCTTTTATTAAATAATCATAACAATCTCCGATAATATGAACACAATTTCCGTGTGCATCGTCTTCCGTATGTCCTACTAAATGCCAATCTAAACCCATGTGCCAAATATTACAACCTTCAACAGTTATACAATCAGCGTGCTTAATAAAGACTCCAGTTTCCCGCATATGATGTATATTACAATTCAATACTGTAATTGTATCTACCTTGGTAGAATATGGTAAAGACCTTACGCCATTCCATGCGCCAGATAATTCACAGTTTATTACAGAATTATTATTTGTATTAACATTTCCGGTTAAATAATGTCCACTAATCGCAACAATTGAGGTAGTATTTAAAAGCTCTCCCGATAATTTTAAATCCTGTACAATACAGAGTGAACTTCGTGTGATAGAAATAAGATTACCACTACCGGAATATGTTATTTCCGGTGGGATTCCATCTCCATAAGCGCCTATAGTGATATTATTATGACTGTCAATACTGATGTTTGAACTTAATGCCGATACAGTCCCTCTCTTTTGAAGATACATATTTCCATCTACAAAAGTAACATCTGACCATTGGTCGAATGGATGTTCAATTGAACCATCCTCTCCAGGATCACCTTGATTTGTAGGATCAATATAAACCACATTCTGAGCGAAAATTAGTGTTGCATAAATCAATACTAAAGCTAAAGTTAGTATCCAGAACTTTATACTTAATAGTAGATTTGTTTGAGATTTGGTTTGCGAATATAAATGCATAATTTTAATTTTTTTTATTGATTTTACCTTATATTAATTCATTGATAACTTTTAGTGAAAAACATACTTATGAAGGACTAATAATATCTACGGTAACGAATTACTAAATAATGATGCCAAGTTTAAAGATAAACGCTAACATACTATATGACTGTTTTTTACAGTGGGGTAGAAGTTAAATAACAATATCCGATTTTAATATATGTAGCCGATTCCGTAGATGTTTTAAATGTGCCCCATTAGGATAATCATAATGTACAAAATAACTCTATCTATATTTATTAATTGTATTATTATATCAGGATGGTTAAATTATTTCGCATTTTTTGTTAATAACTCATTACTATAGTCTTTATTAAAGGTAGCTTTTCATAGAGTTCATAATGTATTTGGTTATTTTATCGCTTATGTATCCATGATAAATAATGTTGAAAAAAAAATAAACTAAATTCTGTTAATTTTGCTGCCGTGATTTATTTCAAACTTTTTATAATTTGTTACGTAGTAAACTAATTAAGAATAAAGTATCATAAAAATCGCATTATATTATTTTAAGGGTGCTGAAGCGACAAGACAATAATCTAATAGTATGTTATTCAATTCAATTGAGTTTGTAATATTCCTTCCTGTTGTATTTTTTATATATTGGTTTGTTTTAAATAAAAAATCAAGCTACCAAAATATATTTTTACTCATCGCAAGTTATGTTTTCTATGGATGGTGGGATTGGCGCTTTTTATCATTAATTATTATCAGTTCATTTGTAGATTTTTTTGTAGCTCAAAAAATTCAAAAAGCTCATAAAGTCCGGAATAAAAAAATATTACTTACCATTAGTATATTAATCAATATTGGTTTTCTTGGGTTTTTTAAGTACTTTAATTTTTTTGTTGATTCGTTTGTAGAAGCATTTGCACAAATCGGAATACATCTTAATCCCAGAACACTGAATATTATCTTGCCTGTTGGTATTAGTTTTTACACCTTTCAAACTTTAAGTTATACAATTGATGTTTATCGGGGCAAACTTAAACCAACTAAGGATATAGTGTCCTTTTTTACATTTGTCGCTTTTTTCCCACAGCTTGTAGCAGGTCCAATTGAAAGGGCGGTAAACCTGCTTCCTCAATTTTATCACAAAAGAGCTTTTGAAGTAAATAAAGCCAAAGACGGAATGAAGCAAATTTTATGGGGCTTATTCAAAAAAATTATAATTGCTGATAACTGTGCTGTTTATGTTGAAGAGATATTCTCAAATTACCAGATTTATCCGGGTAGTACCCTTTTATTAGGTTCCTTTTTCTTTGCATTTCAAATTTATTGTGATTTTTCAGGATATTCCGACATTGCTATCGGAACCGCAAGACTGTTTGGATTTAACATAATGCGAAATTTTGCATATCCGTATTTTTCAAGAGATATTGCAGAATTTTGGCGTAGGTGGCATATTTCATTATCTACATGGTTCAGAGATTATGTTTATATTCCATTAGGCGGAAGCAGAGGAAACAATTTTAATAAGATAAGAAATGTGATCATTATTTTTGTAGTAAGTGGTTTCTGGCATGGCGCTGACTGGACTTTTATTATTTGGGGATTATTAAATGGTTTGTATTTCCTTCCTCTGCTACTGTTAAAAATTAATAGAAACAACATTGGTATTACTGCTGAAAATAGATTATTACCTACCTTTAAAGAAACCTTTCAAATGCTTATTACATTTTTTATTACATTAATTGCATGGGTATTTTTTAGGTCGGATAATGTAGGACAGGCTTTTTCATATATTTCAATAATCTTCTCCGAATCTTTATTTACAATACCAAATTTAAAGCAACTTATTTTTGTTCCAATAATAATATTGTTCATAATTATTGAGTGGTTTAGCCGAAAAAAACAACATGCCTTAGAAATAAGCAATTTGCCAAAAACTATAAGATGGTCAGTTTATTTAATTATAGGATTTATTGTTTTATTATCATTCAATAATAATCCAAATACATTTATTTATTTTCAATTTTAGTATGAGAAAATTTCTAAATAAAATAATATTATACTTACTTTTACTTGGTGTATTAACCTTTTTCTATACCCTGATAATATATTTCAGACCCGACCTTGTTGATGCTTTCTATTACAAATTTACAACAGAAAAAGCAAACTCGTTTATTTTAGGAACATCACGACCTGCGCAAGGTATAAAACCCGAAATAATAAATAAACTGATTTGCACAGAGGATAATGAAATTATTAATCACTCTTTCGCAATTGGACCTAGTAGTTATGGTCCTAATTATTATAGGGAGATAACTAATAAATTGAGCAAAGATTCAATTAAGGGTATCTTCGTATTATCTGTTGACCCTTGGAGCCTTGCTACAGGCATTGGAAATATAAATGATGATTCATTACAGTTTTTTGAAGCCAGGGAAAATCTTTTTGTTGGAAATTTAAAATCCAGCAGCAACAACCCTAATTTTGATTATCTTTTAAATTACTGGGGTGATAAATTTTCACCATTTGTCCAAATTTTTAAATTATTAATAAATTACAAAAATCTAATAGTATTACATTCTGACGGTTGGCTCGAAGTGAGTATAGCAATGGACTCAGCTTCAGTAAATAGCAGGATACAAAAGAGTACTGAAGAATATAAAGAAAAGAAGGTTAAATTATCAAATACAAGGTTTTATTATCTTGATAAAATTATCGCCCTTTTAAAGAATAAAGGAGATGTATTTCTTGTAAGATTACCTGTATCTTCACAGATGGCGCAATTAGAAAAGGATAAGTTTTCAGAGTTCGACAAAATGGTTCAGTTTTATGCTGATAAAAATCATATAAAGTATTTCAATTTTATTGAAGAATCGGGAAAATATCGTACTATCGATACTCACCATCTTTATAAAAAGGAATCGGAACGTTTTACATATCGATTATGTGATTCTATCAGCACTCATTTAAATACAATGTCTTCAAATCAATCCCATACTCAGTAAGTGAATTTATAAAAAAAGTATGGCAAAAAAACTATTTTATTAAAGGAAAACTTGCATCCCCCTTTTAGTTATATGTTGAGATAGACATATATTTGTTTTATATTTGCAGATTAAATAAATAAATCAAAGAAATGGAAAATTTATTGTACAGAAGGCAATTTGTACTTAGCCCAAAAGAATTAAATGACTATTCAGCCTGGGATAAATATTATTTACTTGATAAATATGTTTTATATGCTCATCCTGATTTAGTGCAAACGGAACATGCTGACAGGAAAAAGAGAATTATTTTACTCGGCGACATGTACGACCCGATGAACAAAACTTACAACAACCTTGATATTATAAGCAGGGTAATAAAGAATGACAACTTGAATAAAATAATTGAATCAACTTTTCAATATGCCGGAAGGTTTGCCATTATTGTTGTAATAGATTCATTAGTTTATATATTTAATGATGCAAGTGCATCCAGAAAAGTTTTTTATACTACTGAAAACGAATCAGTCTGGTGTGCGTCGCAACCACATGTTTTAGCAGAATACTGCAATATTCCCAAAACAGAAAATAAAAAAGCTTTAAGCTTTTATCAGTCAGAAAAATTTCACAGTCATGATAAAGTCAACATCGTTAATAATACCATTTATGACTCTATAAAACAATTATTACCTAATCATTACCTCGATGTTCAAAACAAAAAACATGTAAGATTCTGGCCAACGAAAAAAAAAAAATTAGTCTCATTGAATGAAGGTGTTGAACAAGGAGCCAAAATCCTGTCCGGGATTATTTCCAGCGCTAATGAAAGATATGAACTGATGATGGCAGTTACCGCTGGTAATGATACCAGACTTTTACTTGCTGCTAGCAGAAGTGTGAGTGAAAATATCTTTTATTACATCAATAAAATACCTCGATACCACGAGAAGCATCAGGACTTAGTTATACCAACAAGGATGTTCAATAAGATTGGTTTAAAATATAACATACTTGAATTTTCAAAAGAAGTTAATGATGAGGAGTTCAAAAAAATATATTCTCAGAACAATTTGTTTGCTCATGAAAGAAATTTACCATTGATCTACAATGTATATTATAAAAGATTTCCTAATAAAATAAACATGCCTGGCCGTTTCAGCGACATTGCCAGAAATTTTTTCAACACATACAGAAAAAACATCACTCCTGAATTGCTCGCTAAATTCTGGGATTATGCTGGGATAGAATATGTAATTGATGAATACGGAAAATGGTTGTCAACTGCCGGAGACATAGCAAAAAAATACAATTATAATATCCTGGAGTTGTTTAACTGGGAAGAACGAAATGGAAATCTTTATACGGCTTTCCAGGTTGATAAGGATATTGCGCAGGAAGAATTTACTCCGTATAATTGCCGTAGGCTTATGGAAGTGTTTCTTTCTGTACCTAATAAATACCGGGATATTCACACAAATATTTATTTCAGGGCTATGATAAAACATTTGTGGCCAGAATTGGTGACAATACCATTTAATCCTAA
>JADHVR010000056.1 GCA_016783885.1 Bacteroidales bacterium | reverse complement strand
TACCCCGAACTCGACTTGACTTAAGCAAGAAACTGTTAGACGGTATTTTTGTACCAAGGTTTGTTCCTTGTCTCTTGTCAAGCTAACTTGTTATTTAAATTTTTATTACAATTTTTGAATTTGCAAACATATAAGGTTTAATTTGCCATTATTCTTAAAATTTATTTACCTAACATGCAGTCAATTAAGAAAACCTGTTAGGTCTTAATCACCTTAGTTATTCTTATTGCTTGCCTTGAATAACAATTCTTTTTCCGCTTTTGTCAGGCTCTCATACCCTGATTTGGAAATTTTATCTAATATCTCATCGACCTTTTTCTGGTTTTGTTTTTTTTGATAATTATAATCTTCATCCGACATCTGCTGGGTATTAGTATATACGTTTTTGAATTTTGTTTTTTTTGGTTTCATAAACGGCTTTATTAATTTTTTGAGTGAAAACCCATGGAAATACCTGCTAAAATCCTTTCCTTTTCTAAGCATATAAATATAATAAAACCCCCAGACGGCTCCGCCGAGATGCGCCAAATGTCCGCCTGAGTTAGCCGACCTGATCATTAATATATCCAGCACGACAGAAAAAATAGCAATATAGATAATTTTAACAGGACCGAGAAACAATAAGTTAATCCTGTAATTCGGAACATAATATGAGATGGCTACAACAATTGCCATTACAGAGGCAGAAGCGCCTAATGCAACGGAATTAAGGTAAGCATCCTGGAACTTCGGGAAAATGTTAAATGAGAGGATGTAAAACAAAGCGCCTGCCAGTCCTCCGACAATATAAGTAGTCAGGAGTTGCTTTTCGTTTAAGTATTCAAGGAAAATTCTGCCAAACCAGAATAACCAAAGCATGTTAAAAAGTATATGCCAAAAATCGTAATGAAGGAACATATACGTGATCAGTGTCCACGGACGGGTGATTAGTTTACTGACAGAAGCCGGAACCGCCAGCCAGTTAATGACATTTTCAATGAAATTTACATTAAAAAGATCAAAAAGAACATCAAGAAACATGATGCCAAGCCATACAGCAACATTGATGATGATAAGTCGTACCAGCATATTTTTACTCCTGAAAAATGATTTCAGGTTATCGAAAGGATTTTGTGTTTGATAGTGTCCGCCGTAATAATTCATACTGTCAAAAATTCAGTTATCGCTTCTTCCAATACAGAATAAGGATGTACCCAAATATCATACCACCGAGGTGGGCGAAATGCGCAACATTACTGCCTGTATCAAATATTCCTGAGAAAAGTTCAAGAGCACCGTATATCATAACGAAATACTTTGCTTTAACCGGTATTGCAAAATAAACATAGATGAGGGCGTTAGGGAACATCATTCCAAAAGCAAGTAAAATGCCGAAAACGGCTCCTGATGCTCCAACTACTACCGGCAGGTTCAGAAAATCAATTTTATATTGATTAATAAAATCCACACTTAATTGTATTGCTTTTGTCGGGTTTGAATGAATCAGATTGTTGTATTCACTGCGGAAAGCATTAAAATTATCTTGTATTTCGTAAGAGCCGATTTTTAAATACCCGGAATTAATAAACAAATTCAATTTTTCAGGCGACGGGTCGTCCATATATGTGTTAATAGCATTCAATACCGGCGATATTTCAAAGTAAAAAACGACATAATGAACAATAGCTGCGCCAATCCCAGTAATAAAATAGTAAATTAAAAACTTTTTCGGGCCCCAAACATTTTCAAGCGCATTGCCAAACATCCAAAGAGCAAACATGTTAAATAAAATGTGCATAAAGCCGCCATGCATAAACATGTAGGTAATAAACTGGTACGGGCTGAATTCTTCAGCAGCAAAGTAATGCAGTCCTAATATATTGGTGAGATCAATCCTGAATACTTCACTTGCCACTATTGTTGCCAGAAAAAACAAAGCGTTTATAATAAGCAGATTTTTTACAACCGGTGGTAATATTCTGAATCCGCCTGGTCTGAATTGTTGCATACTTTAGATTTACGATTAATTAATAATGATCCGTACAGACAAGTTTAGTGATTTGTAAATTAACTAAACTTATCTTCCAGTTCATCCAATGTTATAATTCTCACAATTGGTTTCCCGTCAGGTGATACTTCAGGAACTTTACAGGCAAATAATTGATTGATCAATGATTTTATTTCATCCTGGTGAAGTTTCCTGCCATACCTCACTGCCATATTCATTGCCATTGACCTTGCTAAATTAACTTTTTTATCAATATTGAAATCTTTCAGGTTTTTTTTATAATTTTCAATAATATTCTCCAAAATATCCACGCCGGCAGCTTTGTTCAAATCAGCCGGAGCGCCATTAATAATAAATGTATTATCGCCGAATTCATCAATATCAAAGCCCAGTACTTTCAAATCATCCATTATTTCTTTCAGTATTTCCGCATCACCGGCAGAAAACCGGACGGTTTCCGGGAATAATTGTTGTTGTGAAATCCCTTTCCCCGAACTCAATGATTCGAGGAACCCTTCGAATAATATTCTCTCATAAGCCCTTTGCCGGTCGATAACCATTAAACCGGATTTAACGCTTGTAATTATATATTTGTTGTGCAACTGGAAAACCAGGTTACTTTCACTTGCCTTTTCGCCTTCTTTTGGTTCGATTAGCTGTTGAGTCTCATCAGGGAGTGAGTTGGCAGTAATTTGTTCATCCGCTTTTTTTATTTCAGCGCCTTTGTATAGCTTTTCCCAATTACCGGTTGTTGGTTTCGTTTTGAACCCTTTGCTTTTATCGGCTGATACTTCAAACGGGTTATAATCAGGGTCTATTTTAATGGCAGGAGGTTTAATTTCCTTGTTCTTTGGAGGTGGAATAAAATCTATGGTCTGTTCAACATTAAAATCAATAGAAGGAACAATGTTGAATTTTCCCAGCGCTTGCTTTATTGCAGAATTCAGAACAGAATAAACCACCTGGTTGTTCTGGAAATTGATCTCTGTTTTGGTAGGATGAATATTAATATCAATCTCTTTAGGATCAACATTGAAATAGATAAAATATGTAGGAAACGTATCTGAAGGGATTAGTTCCCTGAAAGCATTATCAACAGCATGATTCAGGTATGGATGCCTGATATACCTGCCGTTTACGAAGAAATATTGTTCTCCTCTGGTTTTCCGTGCAAATTCGGGTTTGCCGATAAATCCGGTTATTGAAGCAACTTCAGAAGCCAACACCACAGGAACCAGCCTGTTATTGTAAGCCGAACCCAGTAGGGCGCCAATTCTCTGCTTTATATTAGACTTATTAAGAAGGAACAACTGCCGGTTTTCATTGAAAAAAGAAAATTTAATCTCCGGGTTGACTAATGCAACCCGCTGAAATTCTTCAATAATATGCCTTAACTCCGTTGTGTTCGATTTCAGGAATTTCCTTCGTGCAGGAATATTAAAAAAAAGGTTTTTAACAGATATAGAGGTTCCATCTGTGCAGGCGCATGGTTCCTGACTTTTCACCTTAGCGCCTTCAATAGTTATGATAGTTCCCAGTTCATCTTCAATTCGTTTTGTTTTTAGCTCTACCTGTGCAATGGCAGCCATTGAAGCTAATGCTTCACCGCGGAATCCTAAGGTCATTATAGCAAAAAGGTCGTTTGCCTCTTTAATCTTTGATGTGGCATGACGCTCAAAACACATACGGGCATCAGTCTCCGACATACCGCAGCCGTTATCAATAATCCGGATTAGAGATTTACCGGCATTTTTAATTATTAGCTTAATTTCGTCAGCACCCGAATCAATGGAATTCTCAAGCAATTCTTTCACAGCTGAAGCAGGTCGCTGTATTACCTCGCCGGCAGCAATCTGGTTGGCAACTGAATCGGGTAAAAGGTGAATAATGTCAGGCATTGGAAAACCTCTGGTTAATTATTAAAAATCAGGTAAAGAAAATAAAATATATCAACGCGGCAGCAATGAGAAAATAAATTAATACGCTCATATTTGCTTTTTTTTGCCTGGCTGCATTAACTTTTCTCATTCTTCTCCAGTTGTAACCGACTTGTGATTTAAAATCAGTTTTTTCACCGTCTTTGGTAATTCCTAATTCTTTTCTTCTTCGATCCCACCTTTCCTTTTCTTCGTCATAATATCGTGGCGGATAGTTGAATTGCTTAGGTTTAGGTATTCTAAAAAAGACAAGTTTCATGATGTTTGAATTTTATGCAAAGTTACTTATTATTTGAATTGGCAAATTGGTAATAGGGGAAAAAAGGTATAGGTAACCAGGTAACCAGGATGCACATCACAGTTTGTAACTGTGATGTATTCAGACATTAACAGTTTATAACTGAAAAAAAATAAATCAAACCGGATAAAATTAAAATATCAGGCAATTTCGGCAAATATACTAATGCTGAACAGAAATGCAAAAAATTTAAAGGTCTGTTCAGCACGCATAACTGATTCTTAATAGCTTTTGCTTTGCAAACCTATTAAGAATTAGTATAAAGTTATCGGTTGAATAACGCCTCCATTTTTTCAGCCCTCGCTAAAAGAAACTCCCAACTTCCATACCGACTCTTCCATGTTTCCTCCCACACAAGCCTATCCTTTGAACTATGGAAGGTCTTCGTATCCATTGATTTAGAAATTTAATACTCAAACTCTCCATGTACGGTCTTTATAATCACCCTCTTTCCTTTTGCCTTTCTGCAATAGCCAACAATCCTTGCGTCAACATTAAACGCTTTGGAAATTTGAATTATATCTTCTGCAATTTTTTCAGGAATGTATAATTCCATCCTGTGACCCATGTTGAAGACTTTGTACATTTCTTCCCATGGCGTGCCCGATTCTTCATGGATTAATTTGAATAAAGGTGGGAGAGGGAACAGATTGTCTTTAATGACTTCGATATTATTAATAAAATTCAGTACTTTGGTCTGAGCGCCGCCGCTGCAATGTATCATTCCATGAATTTCACTACGATAGCTTTCCAGCACGTTTTTAATTATCGGTGCATACGTACGGGTAGGGGAGAGTACTAATTTTCCAACTGTCATCCCTGCCATTTCAGACTCGTCTGTTAAATTATATTTTCCCGAATAAACCAGGTCATCAGGAATAGTATCGTCATAACTTTCAGGATAATTTTGCGCAACAAGCTTATTAAACACATCATGACGGGCAGAAGTGAGTCCGTTGCTGCCCATACCACCATTGTATTCCTTTTCGTAAGTTGCCTTTCCATAAGAGGCTAAACCGACAATCACGTCACCATCCTGAATATTGTTTTCAATAACCTGCGATCTTTTAATCCGGGCAGTAACTGTAGAATCAACAATGATTGTCCTGACAAGGTCGCCAACGTCGGCTGTTTCTCCTCCTGTCGAATATATTCCGATTCCCAACTCCCTAAGTTCCTGCAGGAATTCCTCGGTTCCGTTGACAATACTTGAAATAACTTCGCCGGGAATAAGGTTTTTATTCCTGCCGATAGTTGATGATAAAAGAATGTTATCGGTAACTCCTATACACAACAGATCATCTATGTTCATCACAATAGCATCCTGTGCAATGCCTTTCCAAACCGACAGGTCGCCAGTTTCTTTCCAGTAAATATAAGCAAGAGAAGATTTAGTTCCGGCGCCGTCGGCATGCACTATGTTGCAATATTCCGGATCGCCGCCAAGCAAATCGGGAACTGCTTTGCAAAAAGCATTGGGGAAAATGCCTTTGTTTATGTTTTTGATAGCAAGGCGGACATCTTCTTTTGATGCGGAAACGCCTCGCAAATTATATTTTGAATTTTTTGGCATATTAAAAAGAAGAGTATATTATTGAGTCCAGTATAAAAAGAGATAAAAATGATTCACGCAATCCCGATAATTATCGGAAGCAGACGAATCGCAAAACACGCAAATGAACATAAACATATTTTTTTTGCTCCCGATATATATCGGGATTGCGTGAAATTAATTTTTAGACCGGACTCATTATTCAAATATCATTTTTTTGTTTTCCTCATCAATCCTGTAATCACCTATCAGCGAAAAGGTCGCTTCGTCTAAGTAAAATCCTTTCTCCAATTTATGCATGACAGTAACTTCGATCATGGTAATAAAATTTTTTTCTATCTTAAGCTCTTCAACAAGGAAAACAGCTTTATCGATAATAGAAGAATTTGCCAGAACCTCATTGGGATCGCCGGCAAAATCGTCCTTGCCGATAGCTCCGTCTCTTAAAAGATTAAGAGCATCTTCAAGAGAGATTACCGGTTTGCTTAACCTCGGATCGATATAAACGTCAATTGAATATCCGTTTACTTCACACCGTACTCCGTATCTGCCTTCTTTATCAACTTTAAGAGGAACGCTGTTTAGTTCTTCATCAGGATTAACTATAATATCAATCTTTTTTGGGATAGTAACATCAGCAATTTTTTGTTTTGGAACAAAATCATTCCTGACCACTGTAAATTCCGTCCGCCTGTTTAACTGGTGTGCAAATTCTTTGATTTCAGTGGTTGGAAGCGAATTAATATATTCTTCGGTCAGCACCGTTCCTGAATCGAGCACCAGTATATCGTTCACATAATAATTTCTATAGACTTCCCTGTTTACTCTTTCGCCATAACCTTTCGCCACAAGCCTGTCAGGATCGATTCCACGTAAGATGAGGTAATCAACTACTGACTGTGCGCGCTTTTGAGATAGAATATCGTTTCTTTCTTCAGTATCCCTGATATCAGTGTGAGAGGCTAATTCAATCACCAAAGTCGGATTTTCATCAAGGGTTTTAATCAGCCCCTGTAACGAATCCTGATATTGGGGCTTTAAGTCCCATTTTGCAAGATCATATAAAATTTCCGGTAAAACGATTGGCTTTTTAGGAATAGGTACAAGTATGAAATCATGTACAAAATCTTTGCTTCTTTCAACACCTACAGTAGTTTCTGACCCATTTGCACTGAAATAGTTCTCTTTTGAAACAAGCAGATCATAAGTGGTTTTTGGTAAAAACTGGTTTTTACCAAATTCATACCTTCCAATCAAGTTGGTTTTTATAACAATAGAAGAGCCATCTGAGCCAACCATTCTAACTTCAGCATCTTGTATATATTGCAATGTTCTGTCATCTTTAACAACCCCTGAAAGAGTAAATTCAAGCGGTGGTACAATAAAATACCAGACGTCATCGCCGCCTTTGCTTCTAATATTATCTATTTCCTTTCTGTTTGAACAGAAAAATCCTTCTTCTTCTGCATTAGGGTTGAAAATAATTGCAAAATCATCGGCATTGGAATTCATAGGAGAACCAATATTTACGGGAATACCCCATTCGTCGCCTTTTTTTGTGGATTTAAAAATGTCGAGTCCGCCCATTCCTATATGACCGTTTGAAGCAAAGTATAAAACCGTATCCGATCTTAAGAACGGAAACCCTTCATTTTCCGGTGTATTAATTACGGGTCCAATATTTTTAGGTCTTCCAAATTCATCATCTTTATTTTTACGAGTGGCATAATAGATATCTGTTCCTCCGTATCCTTGTGCAAAATCTGCTGTGAAAATTATTGTTAGTTCATCATCACTAAGAGTAGGGTGGAGTATTTTTGAAGTACTGTCTCCACCAAGATCTAAAATTTCAGGATCAGAGTAAGTTCTTCCTGTTTTTTTAGATTTGTAAATATGGCAACCAGATTTTCTTTGTTTTTCATTTCCACATCTTGTAAAATAAAGGGTTGTAAAACTTGAATTCATCATAGGAGCGCCCTCATTAGTTTCGGTATTAATTTTTTCTTCTGCCTCAAGTATATCCGGCGTACTCCATTCGCCTTTTCTGTCGATACGTGTAAAGAAAAGGTCTGTAAAATTCTGACCTGTCCATTCATCCGAATCTTTACCTGTGGAACCTTCACGATTAGATGTAAATATTAATGCATTATAATTGTCGGTTGCATAACAGGGAGAAAAGTCATCTTCACGCGAATTTACCTGCCTGAGGTTAGCAATTTGGTGATTAGTAGGATGGTCAACCCATTCTTTTTGCAATTGACACGATTTCAATCCGTCCGGTCCTCTCGGATCACCCGGCTTGAGTTTAATGTATTCCTCAAACTGTAATATAGCATCATCATATTTCTGATTTGCCTTTAACATATTGGCATAATGCAAAAGCACATCGGGTTTTTCTTTATAATATTTTGTTCTGATAAGGCTTTTGTATGTTGCTTCAGCACGTTTGGTGTTATTCATGTACCGATAACATTCTGCCATCTGGAATCTGATCCGGTTTTTTTCACCTCTGTCTTTTACTTTCGAATAAGCCTTTTTGTACTTATCCACGGCAGTAGCATATTTTTGATCTTCAAAATCCATGTCAGCCATTAATGCAAAATTTCTCTGTGCAAAAATGCTGACCGAGAAGAGTAAAACAAATACTAATAAAAAGTTTTTTTTCTTCATCATAAAACAATAATTCTTTAATTCGACTGCAAATATAATGATTCCAAAATTTAACGGAATAGATAATTGTTTATTTCAGGATAAAAAAAATTAAAAATCATTTAAGCTTCCTCCTTGTGTCTTCCAAAGCAGAATCGGTTCCGAAAATATGGATGGTATCGCCTATCCTGAAATAAGTATCACCGTGTGGGATGTAAAAATTGTTTCCCCTTTTAACCATCATTAAAATGGCATCTTTGTGAAAAGGTATTTCTTTAACCCTGAGTCCGTCAACCTCTTTATTTGTAATAGTTATTTCCTCAACAGTGAAATTTTCAAATGTTTCGACCAATGTATGGTATGTTGTAGGACGAACAATCAGGTTTTCAATGGTAGTAGCAAGCACCCTGGTTGCATCTATGGTCTCTACCTCCAGTGATTTAAAAGTCTTTTCAATTGCCAGATTTCTTGCTCTTGAAATTATTTTTTCATGTCTTAATTCTTTCCTCAGCAATTCACATATTTTTACATTCAATTTATCGTCTCCTGTTTCAACAACAACATAATTTACCGGAGCAAGTTTAATTTTATTATACATTTCAACATCCAAACCATCTCCTGAAACAACATCCAGTCCCTTTGACCGCATCTCTTTACATCTTTCAATATTTTTCTCAACTATCAATGCAGCTTTTCCATGAACTTTCAATCTTCTGGCAAGCAACACACCTGTACTGCTGCCGCCAATAATAATGGTTTTATCTCCGGTAAAAACATCTCCCGGATTCAAATAGTTATAAAAAACCGGGGACAATAAACATGTAACTACAGCCATAATAATGAAACAAGAATTTATTCCGGGTGAAATTATTCCTAATTCCAGCCCGATTGCTGAAGCAGCAATAATAAGACTTAAGCGTGACGCCATAAGAAATCCGCCCGCAACTGCCTTTTTATATCCGAATAATCTTGACCAAAGAAAAGCAGGAATAATTTTTACGGCAAACAAAGTAATTAATAACAAAACAAGAAATAAAACCAATGATTTATCGAATTCCAGTAATGCTGCAGGGTCGAATTTGGCTCCTACCATAATGAAAAATACGGGTATGAAAAATCCGAATCCCATGCCGTCTAACTTTACCATTAGTAATGAGCGCTCCTTATGCAAAAAGACAGAGAGTAATAATCCACTCAAAAAAGCCCCTAATAAAATGACCTCTTCTCCGATATATTGAGATAAAACCACGAAAATCAGTATAAGCAGCATACTCCCCCTTATACTCAATTGTGAAGCGGCATGAGATAGTTGAAAGCCTATTTTTTTAAACAAATGAACTTTGACAAAACGGTTACCCAGCCTGTAAAAAATAAAAAATATTGCAAAGAGGGCAAAGATTAAAACAATCTCTATTTTAAATCCGCTTTTAATTATGAATGCAGTGAAGGTGAACAGGATAATGCTGAAAATATCAGCCACTGCAGCCGCAATGATCATCATCTGTCCAAATCTGCCTGATATTTCTCCCCTGTTTTTCAGAACCGGTAATATAATACCGACCGAAGTGGTTACCATGATCAATGCAAAATACCAGTGATTTTTAAAGTTAACTAATGATGAAAGCAACACGGCTCCGAAATATGAAAGGATAAGAGTAATAATAAAAAAAGTGATCCCGATTAGCAGTGGATTCTTTAGAAATCTTGAATAAGTTAGTTTTTTGCGCGGGAATGAAGCTATGATCTGATCGACATTAATTTCCAAACCACTCATAAACATCAGGAAAATAAAACCGGTTAAAGCAAGAAATTCGAGAATACGATAACTTTCCTGTTCGGGTGAACCCAGTAAATACCTTCCGATAAAGTAACCGAGAATTATTTCAACTATTACGGAAGGTACTTTCTTTAACCTTGCAAGTGAGAGTGTCATGGGAATTAACCAGGCAAGTGCTGCTACTACCAACAGGGGCAGATAATCGAAATGGAAGGATATGTTTAAGATTAAATTCATGCTATTAACACAGAATAATTCAGCCTAAAAATAATAAAAATATTTAATTGGAATAATGGAATAGTGGAAAATTCAGAAATGGTGGTATTTAGTGATCCCGAAACTTCGGGAGTGTTTTAGTGGCGAAAAAGCGACTTTTCGGAGTGGACTCTTCTTTTAATAAACAATATCGCTAATAATATCAGCACTATAAAACTTGTAATAGCAAGAACAATTCTGTAAAATCTGATTTTATCCGATTGTCTTTCTGCTTTTTTATCGGACTTTTCATTTGTAGAATCATTCTCCGGATTATCTTCTATCGACAAAGAATCTTTTAATGTTGCATATAAATCTATGTAATTTGAAGAACTATCGAATTCGTTAATGGAAGCGTAAGCCATTGTTAGTTGTTGATAATTGGCAAGAACTTCGGCACGGGCACCGATTTCTCTTGCAATTTCAAGGCTCTGATAAAAATATTCTGTTGCCCGGCTGTAATTTCCCTTTTCCATAAGGTTTTCGCCTATCAGAGTGAAGGTTTCTGCAATTCCTCTTTTATCCTCTAATTCTTCGCTTAATTTTAATGATTGGAAATACAGGTCAATGGCACGGTCAAATTGCTTTTTCTTTTCGTAAATTCTGCCAAGATACTTTAATGTTGACGAAATACCGCTTTTATCATTTAACTCATCTCGCAAGATCAGCGCCTTGTTCAAATATCTGGCTGATTCTTCCAGATTACTTAAAAGGAAGTAATTGGATCCAAGATTATGTAATCCCATAGCTTCTTCATGTTTGTTTTTATATTTTCTGCTCAAACGAATGACCTCCTGGTTAATTTTTATGGATTTTTTATAATAACCTTGAATTTCATTTAGGGCAGCTATATTTATCAAACAGGATACTTTCTCTTTTTCGTTATCTAATTCATCATAGATTGATGCACTTTTTGTAAAAAATTCAAGACTTTCTTCATACTTTGCCAAATAATAATAAATACTTGCTATATTGTTATATGATGAGGCAATGCCTTCCCTGTTATTTTTTTCTATTTCAAAACTAAGTGATTTCTGAAGGTAATTTAAAGCCTGATCGTATTCTCCTTGATATTCATATATCAGTCCGATATTGTTATTGCAATTTGCTATGCCCTCTTTAAGATCAATTAATTCAAAAGATTCTATCGCTTTATGATAGTATTCAAGGGCTTTATCGTAATTACCTTTAAATAAATGAATGTTTCCAATATTATTTAAGGCTGAACCTTTTCCTTTTAAGTACTTAGCTTCAATTGCCAGATCAAGGGCTTGTTCTGCCAAATTAGAAGCAAGTTCCCTGTCTGAATACCAATTTTCAATACATTTTTTATTCAGACTGTCAACTTTTGTTTTAATCTTTGATTCTGAATGTGTTTGAGCAACTAAAATAACGGATAGATTCAGAAGAATTATCAATAAAGTGAATAATATGTTTTTTGACTTTATTTTCATTGTCTTAATTTGTGTTTTCAACTGACAAATACGAAGCTATCTTTTGATAAAGCTCTTCATAAATCAATTTTGCGTTTTGTATTTGTGTTAATTCAGTATATTCACCTATTTCATTTTTGTAAGTTAAAATTGATTTAGCCATATAAAATTCAATGTAAGGATGGCGTATCATTTCTTTGATTGATGAGGTGTTAATATTTATTTTTTTAACCGAATCGGGATTAACAGTGATGTATTCTGCAATACCGAGGTACCTTGTGCTGTCCATACCGTAAACTTCGAGAAGCTGTTCCTTTTTATGGTAACCTCCAAGCATTTGCCTGTATTTTATTATTCTTCTCGAAAATGAAGGGCCTATTCCTTTCAACTGTTGCAAATCCAATGTGTCGGCAGAGTTGAGTTCAATTAAAAAATGTTCTTTTTTTACTTCCGGCTCTGTTACAAACATAACAGAATCTGTTTCTATTTTTATGTAAGGTTCAAGAATGGAGTACTCTTCGTCTTTCATCCCAAATATCTTTTTCATATCCTCATTTTTATAAAACCTGCCACCTTTATCGCGATAATTAATAATTGTATTAACAAGGTTTTCTCTGAGTCCCATTTCAAGCCATTTTTCTTTTGGCAATTGGTTTGGATCGAAAGGAAAAGGATTTAATTTTTTTAATGGCTCTGGCTTTGTTTTACCGGTTTTCTCTTCGTCCTTTATAACGATATAAGGCTCAAGAATTTTATATTCCCCTGCGCTGATACTATAAATTTTAGAGAGGTCTTCTTTTTTTCTGAATTTGCCACCCTTTTTCTCAAAATTTTTAATCACGTTAATTTGCCGGTCATTCAGTCCAAGCTCTTTCCACTTGCTGTCCGGTAATCCATTCGGATCAAATAGGAACGGAGTGAGTTTTTGTTCTGCAACGGATTCATCTATATTAGTAAAATCAAATCTTTGTGATAAAGAATCCCGAATATGATCCTGCTGTTTTTCAAAAGCAGCAATTTCATCTTCAAATTCAGAAAAATCAACCTGATTCTCTTTGATGAGGTAAGGAAGAAATATATTAATAAGAACCAAAAGCAGCAAAATAATAAGCAGAACCGTTATTCCATGACGTTCCGTTTTACTGAATGTAAAGAAATCCTTGATTTGTTGTTTCCAACCTGACACCGGTTAATAATTAAATTTGATGTAAAGATAAGAATAATTTTGATTTACCTGTCCGTCCATACGGACATTCAGGCGGACGATTTACGATTTTACTACACAACAGACTCTTCCAGGTCTTTCAGACTCTGGAAGGTCTTTTCTCGCTATTACTCCGGCACCTCGCTGTTTTTCCCGATATTATTCAGCCAGCTTTCATTCTTATCAGGATTATCAACTTCTCCGTCCATATTGAAATCTCCCTGTGTATAACCGCTATTACCGGCTTCAGTTGACCAGCCATTGTTCTTGTCGTCCATATCAATAACTTCGTTTGCATCTGCGTTTCCGCTTACCATACCCCATATTCCGGCACCTAAATCTTTATAGCCAGCCGAACCTCCGAATACCTGTGATGCATCAGTTGAGAAATCGTAGTTGTAAGTTCCCGAATCCGGTGACAGAGGAACAGATGTCATAATATTCAGATGGTTTCGATGGTATATCACTACGAATATGTTATCATCGAAAGAAACAGGCATTTCCAAAGGACTTATTCCATCCAGGTCAACGATGGAACCGTCATCTAACAGGAATGCTGCTTTTGTGAAAATAACAGTTGATTTAGTTGCCGTTGAAGCATCGCCGGTAGTTTCCCTGAGTTCTATCAATATCCAGTCAACAACATCAATATTCGGAATAGCCGGTACGCTTTCATATTCCGGATAATTCCAGGGCGGGATATTGTATGGCTGTGAAAGTGGTAATAATCCTTCTGTATTCAAGGTTGTATTCATAACTGAACTTATGAAAGGTCCTTCGATATAAACCTTCAAATTTACATCTAACTGATACAGAAAATAGTTTGTTCCGTCAGAGAAATTGCTTTCCACTCCAAAGCCGTCAACAGCGCTCACACGCCAGTAATATATTTTATTTTCGAGCGACATATAATTTGGCAACTCACTTAATTGCATTGAGATTGAAGATGATTTCAAATTGTCAGTTATTCCTGATGTATCGATCACTGGTGAAGAAAAATCACTGTCATCGTCAATTTGCAGGTGATAATGACTTACATAATCCCCGGCATCGGGATCGGTTGACGTTAGCCAAACCAGAAAATCATCCTCCCTCATTTTTGTACCATTCGGAGGAACAATCGGAACAGGTATTGTCGGTGGCAAGCTCACGGCAAACGTCCAAATTTCGTTACTATACTTCGATAAATAACCATCGGTGGCTTTAACTCTCCACCAGTACCATTTTCCTCCTGTTAGTGTTTCAGGAATTGTATATGATGCGCTTGTTAATTCTGCACTTATGACAATATTTGTTGACCAGGTGTTATCATCCGTATAGTAAAAATAATAGCTGATTGCATCTCCGTTCGGATCAACAGATTCTTCCCAAGTGAAGTCGGGATTTTTATTTGAGGTTACAGTATTATCAGGAAGTGTTAACAAAGCAAAATCATCCGGCGGATGATTATCAAAAAATGAAGTTGTTGCAAATGGCATAAATTCAACAATTCCTTGTGATGTATTATCATAATAATCATATATTCCTGATGCGATAGTAGCACTGTCAGTGCTATTCCAGAAATTATTCCGTGCGTAAATATGGTTACTCGTTTCATTATATACATCCCACATGCCATTGCCATAAATATCACAACCAAAACCTAATGTATCCCCGATTACCGGGTTGCTGCTGCCTGTGAGATAAATGCCCATTGTATCGTTGTTTATTATCTGGCACACCCTAAGATAGGGAGAAGAATTATTCAGACGAATCCCGTTATTCATCGAATTGAAGATTGTAACATGATCGAATGCAGGTTCGTTAGTACCATCGCAATAGATGTTATTTGTAGCTGCTTCTTCAATTGAACAATATTTCAGAGATGAGGTAGAGGAAAAATTATCGCTGTTGTAGTGGAAATAAATTCCATCCCAGCCGCCTGGCGAATTATTCCAGGGCTTAAAGGTTATCAAACTGTCATAAGTGCCTTCTGCATATAGCTCTCCACCATAGTGCTGGTTGTAAGAAATATAATTACCAATTTGAAGCTTTACTGCCGTATCAAATTTAATGGTATTGCCGGGTTCAATTGTAAGGCGGGAATGAGAATTTTGTTTCGCAATAATTACATCACCAACCACAACATAATCACCCCCGAAATTATACCACGTCATATCAATACTTTGTGTTCCGACTCCAACATAAACCGTTGAATTAGTATTTGTAACATGAGGTACGCTATTAGGATTTTCTGCATAAATATCATAACCGTTCGAATTTGTTATAGTACAATTGTCAATTCTCGGTTCAAGGGTATTATAGCACTTAATATTATACTCATCTCCCTTATCAATCACACAATAATCAAGAATAGATGTTGACCCGAAAGCATCGCTATTGTAATGGAAATATATTCCATCCCAACCGCCAACAAGCCCGTTAAGGGATGTAAAAGTAATAAGGCTGTCAGCTTTTCCTTCCGCATTTAATTCTCCGCCATAATTCTGATTGTAGTGGATATAATGACCTATCTGAAGCATTGCAGAAGTATCAAATTTTATTTGGATTCCCGGCTCAATGGTAAGTTGCGCTGTGTCATTTTGTTTTGCAACATAAATATCCTCAATAGCCACATAATCCCCTCCGAAATAATACCATTTTTTATTGATGGATTGAGTTCCGCCGTTTACATATACAGTCGAAATGGTATTTGTTACGTGTTGAACACTATTAGGTGTTTCAGCATAAATATCATATCCATCGGTATTATTTATGGTGCAATTGTCAATTCTCGGTTGATCCGAATCTGTTGATTTTATATTAAAGTTTTTGCCTTTCTCTATGGTGCAATACTTTAATGAGGATGTTGAACCGAAATTATCACTATTATAGTGGAAATAAATTCCATCCCATCCGTCAATAAGCCCATTTCTTGATGTAAAAGTGATAATACTGTCAGAAGAGCCTTCAGCAAATAATTCTCCACCATATTGTTGATTATAATATATATAGTTGCCAATTTGCAGCATTGCGGAAGTATCGGATTTTATTGTAATTCCGGGTTGAACAGTAAGAGTTGCTTTTGAATTCTGTTTAGCTATGATAATATCATTCAGAATAATATACTCACCTCCGAAATTATACCATATTTTGTCAATACTTTGTGTTCCACCTTCAAGGTAAACAGTGGATGTTGTGGCTGTTATATGCGGAACACTGTTTGGGTCCTGAATATAAATATCATGGACATTTGAATTGTTGATTGTACAACTGTCGATCCTTGGCTGAAGAGTACCTTCGCATCTAATATTGTAAGCGTTTCCATTTTGAATGATGCAATTATTTAATTCGGAAACAGAACTGAAATTATCGCTGTTATAATGAAAATAAATGCCTTCCCATCCTCCCGGTTCACTATTCAGGGAGGTGAAAGTGATCATACTGTCAGGTTTTCCAATGGCAAATAATTCGCCTCCATAATTTTGATTGTAATAAATATAATTACCAACCTGTAATTGAACAAGCGAATCAAACATAATGGTATTACCCGGAGCAATTGTTAACCTGGGATTAGTATTTTGTTTAACGATTTTAATATTTCCAAGAATAGCATAACCTTCAGGATTATACGACCAGGTTTGATCGGCTGTAACATCGCCTCCTCCAATGGCAATTCCACTTATCAGGTTATTGTAATTCGATATGCCGGCAAATGTAAAGGTAGAAGTATTTGGCGAAGGATAATAAATACCATAATTATTATTAACTAACTGGCAATTGAAGAAATTCGGATTGGACGTTGCGTCAGCAAGGTATATTCCGGCAATATCATTTGATAAAATATCAACGTTTGTTAAAGACGGAAAAGAGTTCTCAATGTAAAATCCGTTTTCTATATTATCTGAAAATTCTGAATCCCCAATTGATAAGTCAGCATTATTTAATCGAATTCCATTGCCATCTGCCTCCCTAAGGGTTGAATTTAAGATGTGCGGTTCGTTTGTATTGTAACAATATAGATTGGCGTTCATAGTTCCATTACCTGCTTTTTCAACAATTACATAACTCAATTCGGATGCAACACTGATATCGCTGCTGGCGTTAAAATATATTCCGTTCCAGGTTCCGACTTCCGAAGTGAAGGAAGTAAACAATATTGAATCGGTTACCGTACCGCCGCAATTAAAATTTGCCTGACCGATTTCAAGTCCTGTGTTTGGTGAGAATAAAATAGTTACTCCCGGCTCGATATAGTGAGTGCCGGCAGTAAAAGAAATATTCGCAGTTGCCCAAAACGGACTGTCAGCATATTTAAGAGTATCCATAGCATTCAGGCTGCCGCTAAGTTCTGTATAACCGGAAATATTAACGGTAAGGTCATGGAAAGTTACATTATCATCATCAGTTCCGTCAAATTTTATCATATATTGCACATATTGCTTATGTTGCCCGACCAAAGCCGGGTTGTCCTGTCCCATTTCAGTCCAGTCGCCCCATAGCTGATCACTTCCGGCAACCCTGTATAGAAGTTCATAATTGTTATAAGTAACATTGTAAGTAATATTGTAAGTCAGGCTTTCAATATCCCTTTCTTCGCCTAACTGGAAAAAAGGATAAGATATAAACCTTCCTTTATGTACTTTATCCGAACCGAGATTTACAGTTGCATACCTTGTGTTATGAATTATAGAGCCTGACAGGTTCTCGCCACCGGCAAAAACAATTTGTCCGTTGTATGTATAAGCTGCCCCGTCTTTCCGTGCTTCATACAAAAGATCTACTGCAAGATTCCATGTGAGAGCAGGTAAATTATCAATATCGGCATAGTAAATTTTATCACTCAAAGTGCTTGTTGTTTCTCCACCAATAATAGTGATGAGACCATTATAGCAGGTTGATGAGTGGTTGCTGACTGCCTCGGTGAGTGCAGTGGAGGATAACCATGATGAACACGTTCCGTCAAGGTTAAGGTCGGTATAGTAAACCGTATTTTGTTTTGTCCCGCCATTATCATACCCGCCTAAAGCTATTAGTTTTCCATTATAACAAACCATTGAATGACCGTTTCTTGCATCGGGCAGGGCAGAGGTTGCTGTAAAAGCGGATAGGTCGCCATAAGGTCCTGTCTTTTTTGAATAATAAACCGTATTAAGTGCTGAATTTTCCGTATCTAAGTTTGTACCTCCTACAACGTAAAGAAACCCATTATGAAAAGCTGCTGTATGTCCCCATAATGGTTGCGGAAGAGTAACAGAACTGAGCATCCATTCTCCGAGACTGCCATCCGAATTAATGGCTGCATAATAAATTTTATCTGAGGGCGCTCCATCGGTTCTTCCGCCGATTACATACATATAATTTAAAGCTGTTACAATAGCATGGTCTCTTAATGGTTCAGGTAAGGTATCTAATGCAGTCCATGTGCTGTTTCCCCCGCTTAGCATTGTTGCACGGTAAACTGAATTTGAATATTCGGCACCATTGAAACCGCCTGCCAGGTAAACATAATTTTTCCATCTTGTAACTTTATGGTCAATTAATGTTTCAGGCAGGTCATTGGTGGAAATCCAATTGTTGACACCGGTCGCTTTACCGGCAAGGTAAACACTCCCGCCCGATACTAACACATTGTCATGAAATCCCAGGTTAAAATCATCATCAGAGGTTTGGGTAAAAGTTACCTGTGCGAAAACATTATTAGTTAAAACAAAGAGAAATGAAATAATAATAATTGTTATCAATTTGGCAGCTAAATTAGTAACAGCTTTATCCAAAGATATTTTAGTACTGTGATTTTTCATGTTGATTGTTTTTAAATGTGAAACAGATTTATTTGATTAAAATAATTTCCTGAAAATTATTAATGCGCTAAAGTAATAAAAAATATCTTTAAATATCAAGGCTGAATTTCATTTTTAATGTGCTAAGTGTAAAACATAGCTTTGTAAAAAAAATATTGAACAAAAATTATTACTTGAATTAAAATAAAAATTTTAACACAAATACAAACAAACTCACCTGAATAATTACCAAAGATTTATTACTTTAGCGATGTATTTAAAGAATCAGGTTTATGTCAATACTTATCACCAATATTAAAAAATTAGTTCAGGCAGAAAAGGAACCTGCTGTAAAAAAAGCCGGAAAAGAAATGGCGAATCTGCCAACCATCGAAAATGCATATCTCTATATGTCAGATGGCTTGATAAAGGAATTTGGTTTGATGTCGGAATTGACGACATCAAACGAAGCGAAGCCTGCCCGACTTCGTCTTTCAGGCGGGCAAGCCCGTATATGCATCAAACATCATCCCGAAGCTTCGGGATCAGCCATCGAACAAATCGATGCTTCCGGCAAAATGGTCTTCCCTGCATTCTGCGACTCACATACTCATTTGGTTTACCCTGCCAGCCGCGAAATAGAATATGTTGACAAAATAAAAGGGCTTTCTTACGAGGAGATTGCCAAACGTGGCGGGGGAATCCTGAACTCAGCAAAAAAAATGGCGGAAACTTCGGCAGAAGAATTGTACGAATCGGCAATGAAACGACTGAAGGAGATTATATGTTATGGAACCGGTGCTGTTGAAATCAAAAGCGGTTACGGACTTAATACCGAATCCGAATTAAAAATGCTCCGGGTGATTAAAAGGTTAAAAGAAAATTCTCCCTTAACCATCAAATCAACTTTTTTAGGCGCTCATTCCATTCCGACGGAATATCGCAGAAATCAAAGCGAATATGTTGACATAGTAATAAATAAAATGATCCCGCTTGTGGCGGAAGAAGAGCTGGCTGATTACATCGATGTTTTTTGTGACAGGGGATTCTTCACAGTTGAGGATACCGAAAGAATTTTATCGGCAGGAATGAAGTACGGATTAAAGCCTAAAATCCACGCCAATGAACTCGACTATTCAGGAGGAATACAGGCAGGAGTGAAATACAATGCACTTTCGGTTGATCATCTTGAATATACAGGCGATGAAGAGATCGAAACTTTATTGAATTCCGAAACCATGCCAACAATTTTGCCAGGCGCAGCTTTTTTCCTGGGAATGGTTTATGCTCCTGCCAGGAAAATGATTGATGCAGGACTGCCTTTGGCTTTGGCAAGTGATTTTAACCCGGGTTCGTCTCCTTCGGGTAATATGCAGCTTATTCTTTCAATGGGAAGTATTTTGTACAGACTAACGCCCGAAGAAGCCATCAATGCAGTTACAATTAACGGAGCTTACGCAATGGGGGTCAGCGATGAGTTGGGTAGTATTGCCGTTGGGAAAAAGGCAAATATATTTATTACGAAAGAAATCCCGACAATTGAATTTATGCCGTACTATTATGGGAGTAATAAGGTAGAGACTGTAATACTGAAAGGGGAGGTGCAATAGTTTACTGTTTGCTGTTTGCTGTTTGCTGTTCCCTGTTTCTAATACTTAGTTCAGTGTTTGAAGTTTTTAGTTCAATAAAAAATTGCTTCTCTATCCAAAACGCTGCTAACCACCCAAACTGCCCGAGCGCAAAATATTTTTTACAAAAACTCTCTCAATTAAATCTCATTTCATAAATTTGTGGCTTATTTTAAATAAATTGAGTTATTATACATTAATTCAACAATTCATTAATTCAGCAATTCAATAATTAAAAATATGAAACAACTAATTGAATGTGTACCTAATATTAGCGAAGGCAGAGATGAGAATATTATAAAACAAATTACTGATATGGTCGAGACCGTTGACGGGGTCAGACTGATAGATGTTGATCAGGGCAAGGCAACAAATCGGACAGTAATCACTTTTGTCGGGTCACCGGATGAAGTTTGTGAAGCTGCTTTCAGATTGGTTAAGAAAGCTTCTGAGCTTATCGATATGAGTAAACATTCGGGCGCTCATCCCCGGTTCGGAGCAACAGATGTATGTCCTCTTGTTCCTGTTGCCAACATTACAATGGATGAAACGGTTGAATATGCCCGAAAACTTGGAAAAAGAATAGGGGAGGAGCTAAGTATTCCGGTTTATAATTATGAGTTTGCAGCTTTTACCGAAGAAAGAAGAAATTTGGCAAACTGCCGTTCAGGTGAATATGAAGGGCTGAAGGAAAAGCTGGCTGATCCACACTGGAAACCCGACTGGGGTCCGGCAGGGTTTAATGAGCATGTTGCTAAAACAGGTGTTACTGCGGTTGGGGCAAGGAATTTTTTAGTAGCCTATAATGTAAATCTTAATACAACTTCCACAAGGAAAGCAAATGCCATTGCTTTTGATGTAAGGGAAAGAGGAAGGGTGAAACGTGAAGGAGACCCTGTAACAGGAAAAATTGTAAAGGATGAAAAAGGAAATCCTGTGTACATCCCCGGCTTACTTAAAAAAGTAAAAGCCATAGGCTGGTTTATCGAGGAATACGGTATTGCACAAATTTCAATAAACCTGACAGACATCACCGTAACATCTGTCCATGAAGCTTTTGATGCGGTATGCAAAAGTGCTGATTCTCGGGGAATTCGTGTTACAGGTTCTGAATTGGTCGGCGTTATTCCGCTTAAAGCAATGCTGGATGCGGGTAAGCATTACCTCAGAAAACAAAGGCGCTCACTCGGTATCCCTGACAGAGAGATTATTAGAATTGCTGTTAAATCACTAGGATTAGACGAACTGGGACCATTTGATCCTGATAAAAAGATTATTGAATATATTCTTGAAGGTAACTCCGAGAAAAAATTGGTGGATATGACTGTGGTTGATTTTGCAAATGAAACAGCTTCGGAATCACCTGCGCCGGGTGGTGGCTCAATTGCTGCAACTATGGGTGCTATGGGTGCTGCATTGGGGACAATGGTTGCAAATCTTTCTTCACACAAAAGAGGCTGGGATGATCGCTGGGAGGAATTCTCCGACTGGGCTGAAAAAGGAAAATATTACCAGGATGAACTGATGAAAATGGTTGATGAAGATACGAACGCATTTAATAAAATCATGGATGCATTCGGCTTGCCTAAGAAATCGGAAGAAGACAAGACTGCACGTAATAAAGCTATCCAGGAAGCTACAAAGTATGCCATCGAAGTTCCATTCAAAGTAATGAACCTGTGCTACGAATCGATGGATGTAATGAAGGCTATGGCTGAGATTGGAAATCCAAATTCGGTATCCGATGCCGGTGTTGGGGCTATTGCTGCGCTTGCAGGTGTGAAAGGGGCATTTCTTAATGTGAAAATAAATGCCGGCGGACTTGATGATAAAACTTTTGTTGATGATATAATAAAAAAGGGACAGGATATCCAGAAGAAAGCAGCATTGCTTCAAAAGGAAATACTTAATATTGTTGATGAGAAAATTTAATAACTTTACAGAGGTTTTAGAAATATCAGAATCAATTGACAAATTAATTAGTTAGCTATGGTTAAGCATATTGTAATGCTCAAATTAAAAGATTATGCCGATAAAGGGCAAAAACTGGAAAATGCTCTTAAATTGAAGAAAGCAATAGAAGACCTGAAGATTTATATTGATGAGTTGAAATACATGGAAGTTGGATTGAATTTTAACGAAAGACCATCAGCTTATGATCTTGTATTAACCACAACATTTAATTCTGAGGACGATTTGGAAAAATACCGTGAACACCCTGAACATAAGAAAGTACTTATTTTTTTGAGGTCCGTTACTGATAAAACATCCGTTGTTGATTATGAAATTTAATGGTTTTATTCTAATATTATTTTTGTCGGTATTTATTCAATCCTGTATCGAAAAGGAGCTTGATTTCGACAGTATTAAAACTCAAAAATGGAATTCGGAATGGGCATTACCTCTGATTAATTCCACACTTACTTTAAGCGACCTGTTAACCGACACTACAGGAATCATACAGGAAGATGAAGATGGATTAATAACGCTAGTATATGAAAGCGAAGAATTAATATCGATAAATGCTGATGAAATAGTTGAAATTCCTGACCAGGAAGATTTCGTTAATGAATCATTTGACCTGCCTTCTTTACCTCCCGGTATTTCCGCCCAAATACCCGTAGTTTTTTCTTTTCCTTTCGAATTAAGCGAACCGGGTCAAAAAATAGATAGCGCAATATTAAAAACAGGAATGTATAGTTTTACGGTTCGAACAGATATAAATAAAAATGTTGCCATTGTCGATTTTACCATACCAAATATTATTAATACTGCCACTGATGATACCCTTAAGTTTACTTTCGACCTGAGCTATCAACAGGGAATAAATGAAATTGTAAGGGATACTGTAATTGATCTCAGCAACTACACTTTGGTCTTTGAAAATACATTAGGACAAACAAATGAGCTATACATCAACGCTTTAATAACATTCGAAAGTGATAATAACCCAAATAATTCACCCTACTATATATCATTAGAGAATGAATTGAAAGATATGGAATTTTCCAGGTTTTTCGGCTATCTTGGGTACCAGGTAATCGAAATGCAGGATACCGTTAATCTTAATATCTTTTCAATTAATGAGGAGGGTTTCTTCTCTTTTGGTGAAGGAAGCGTGAATTTTCAAATTGACATCCTTAATTCTTTCGGTTTGCCTGTTATGTTGGACATTATTACTTTCAGAGCCTATCATGGAGGTAGCAATCCAGACAGTATCGATATATATATTTTCGGAGAGGGAAATCCCTCAATAATTGAATTGAATTATCCTAATCTGAACCAGGTCGGGGAAAATGTATTAACACAGGTTAACACCGAAAATTCAAATATCCATGAAGCGCTTGAGATTTCACCCGGTAAAATATTTGTAGATATTGATGGGCATCTTAATCCGGATGAAGATTCCACACTTACAAATTTTGTTTTGGATACAAGCGGGATTAAGGTTGATATCTCCTTTGAACTTGAATTGTTTGGTGCGGTAAATGGTTTTAAAATTGCTGACACGGTTGATTTCCACCTTGGTGATATTGAAGAGATTAAATCGCTCCTTTTTGTTGTTGATGCTGCAAACGGTTTTCCTGTGAATGCAATTATTCAGCTTAATTTTGTTGATTCGGTTTATAATGTTGTTCATTCACTGTTACCTCCCGAAGAACAGCTAATGATGGCAGCGCCGGTTAGCAGCCCGCCGGAATATCGTGTTTTATATCCGGCTGAAAAAATTACAAATATCGTTTTAAACGATGAAGAATTAAGGGCAATTTCAGAAGCAAAAGAAATTATTATCAACGCTACTTTATCAACTACAAACGGACAGTTAGTAAAGATATATTCCGATTACAATATTGTCTTAAAGCTTGGAGCCAAAGTGGGTATAAGCTTATAGTTTAAAATGAATATGATAAGCAGGATAAAACCCATAAAACGAGTATGCTTATTAATCCTTACCGGTTTAATTCTTTTAATAATTGTCAACAACAGGCTTCATGCACAGGTTTCGCGTTCGGTTTATTTCCTTGAACATTTGCCCGAGTCCGGTATTCTTAATCCGGCATTCAGTCCGCCATATAATTTTTATGTAAACCTTCCGATCATATCAACTTTTTACATCGGATTTGAAAGCCCGTTTTCATTCGATCAGCTTACACAAAAGTGGGAAACCGGCGACTCGCTGTATATCGACAGGGAAACAGTGTTAAATGCATTGAAGGATAATAATTACTTTTCATTTGAAATATATAACGAATTAGGCAGGGCTGGATTCAGAGCCGGCAGAAATTATTTCCATTTAAGCATTGCTAAAGTTTTTTCAACAAAATTTTCTTTTGAAAAAGACATTATAGAATTATTTTTATATGGAAACGGGAGCGAACAGTTTCTTGGAAAACCCATACATTTCGACAAGACCGGACTGAACATGACTTCTTATCACGAGTTTGCTCTTGGATATTCATTCAGGATAAATGAAAAGGTAACTATTGGTACACATTTAAAATATCTGAACGGGTGCTTTAATATATGGACTGAAAAAGCCGAATTCAGAATGTTTACCGATGATCAATCCACTTATGCAATAACCGCATCATCCGACATAAATATACATACTTCGTCCACCATAAGCAATTTTGATAATCTTATTTACCAGGTTGAGAATTACAAATGGTTCGACCTTACCGGAAATCATGGCTACGCCTGCGACCTCGGAGTGGAATACGAACCAGGCAGTAAGTTTAAGTTATCTGCCAGCGTGGTTGATATCGGCTGGATAAAATGGAAAGAAAATATAAAGAATTTCAAATCGGCTAACCCAAACGTGGATTATACTTTTGAGGGATTCGATATTAATGATTTTGTTTCAGAAGGTTCATTTACCGACACTTTGGATATCCTTGATACTATTACCGAATGTTTCGGGCTTGAAAAAAATTATGAACCTTATACATCACACCTTAATCCGAAAGTTTACATGGGTGGACTATGGAATTTAAATAAAAGTAATCAATTAGGATTGCTAATACGGACAGATTTTGTTGAGCGTACTATTAAGCCATCATTTACTATAAATTACACTCATAAATTCGGTGATGTGCTTACTGTTTATGCTAACTATTCTATTTTGAACCGTAATTATGCTAATATTGGTTTGGGCTTTGCTGTTAAACTTGGTCCCGTTCAGTTTTATGCCCTAAACGATATGGCTTATGCGCTGCTTAAACCTAGGGAAGCACGTAATTACAACTTCCATTTTGGGATGAGCTTTGTTTTTGGAACTCCAAAAGAATTCGGCAAATCAGAGAAAATTGATTCTGGTGAAGATGGCAAAAATGATGGAGAATAACCTGTTGCAATCAATCTTAATCAGCAATTTCAAAACTCAAAATTCGTATTTCTGTCCAGAATGTCAGGTCTCTTACTTCTCCACGACGCGCTCTCCCAAGTTCTTCTGTGCGTTTTGCTAATTTTGGTCCTATTATGTCTTCTATTACAACATGCTCCGTTTCAATAGGTAATTGATCTGCATTATAAAATATAACCTGGCATTTGATGTTTTTTACAGGCTTATTAAGATTATTATGTACGGTAAAAAAATAAAAACCTGAATTTAGATTTGTATCAAATTTAAAATTAGTACCTGTTACTGCCTCTCTTAATGATTTACTCCAATTTAATGATAATAACGAAGGATGTGACCTTGAACTTTTATTAAAGGTAAAAACGTGTTCCTTTATATTTCCGGATAAAGCCTCTAAATAAGCGATTGGAATTGCAAAATTAAAATTTATATCTTCCTTAATAATGGTTACTGCTACACCGATTACCTCACCATAAACATTTATAACCGGACCTCCGCTACAAACCGGTGGTATAGGAGCAGTAATCTGAAGCATTGTATCTTTTTTTAAATCTAAAAAACTACTCCTTAAATCAACTACACCACTTATAATTCCGGGAGAAGATTTTCCTTTCAATCCTGTGGGATTTCCAATAGCGTAAACAATATCTCCAATCTCAACCTTTGAAGAATCACCAGGTTTTACTTTTGGTACTTCTAAACCTTCCACATAAAGAAGTGCTAAATCAAGCCTCTCATTTTTTTTAATAATTCCGGTTATCGAAAATTTTGGCATGTTTCCATTTAAAATAGCGTAACCACTGATACTATTTTCTACTATATGAAAATTTGTAGCAACTATATTTTTATCAATAACAAAGCCGCTTCCCGGAGGAAGAGGTTGATTATTTTTATCGTACATAAGTAATAAAACAGTTGAATTGATTGCTGAGCCTGTAGTATTATGTGTGTTTTGTTGAGCAAAACCAGTTGTGAAAAAAAAGAGAATCGTTATTGAGAAAAGTAATTTTTGTTTCATTTTTTAACAAAATTGAAGACAGCGTAAAGACTTCTCCTGATCAGGTTTAAACAGGTATCTTTTTGGTGCAAAAGTAATTAATATTTTGATTTATCAACAAACTCTGTTTTATACTGATATGGCAGACATGTCAGGTCGAAGATTGATTGAGTGCTATGGACCTGACTTGTCGAAAAATACAATTTAAAAGGCAAAATACCGAATAATAAACAATGAAGGTAAAAAGTAAAATCTCACACGTAAAGGCAGTTGCGAGGAAACAGGTTGCAAACCGCTATGTTATTTTCATTGAAGTTACAAACTGGTGTGATTACAATTGGATAAAAAATTGTTAATAAATCACACAAGTAATATGTAATTGTTTTATCTTTGCATCATAAAAACAATTTATATGTGCAAAGAATATAAAACCTCAAACACACGGC